>CBDTUV010000089.1:0-9804 GCA_965363575.1 uncultured Pseudorhodobacter sp.
CCTCGCCTTGCATGATCTGCGGCAGACGACCCTCGTCGCCGTCCTCATCATCGCGACCTTCTTCATAGAGCTTTAGGAAACCGTCAAACAGCACCACTTGTCCGGTCGCGCGCAGCACAACCTGGCCGTCATTGCTGCCCACATCAACCGTGGTCCGTTCCAACCGCGCTGCCGCCATTTGGCTGGCAATTGTGCGCTTCCAGATCAGGTCATACAGCTTTTTCTGCTCACCATCGAGGCGCAGATCATCGGCGGCTTTGGCCATGTCTGTCGGGCGAATACACTCATGCGCCTCTTGCGCGTTCTTGGCTTTGTTTTTGTAAACACGCGGGGTTTCGGGCACATATTTCGCACCGTAGCGGTCCGCGATCGTCGCGCGGGCGTCGGTCACGGCCTCGGGCGCCATATCAATGCCGTCGGTCCGCATATAGGTGATGTGGCCTGCCTCATACAAGCGCTGCGCGGCCCCCATCGCTTGCTTGGCGCCCATGCCAAACTTGCGGCTGGCCTCTTGCTGCAAGGTCGATGTCATGAAGGGGGCAGACGGGTTGCGCGCAGCAGGCTTTGCCTCAACCGATTGCACGGTCAGTGTTCGAGAACTGACCGCCTGAACCGCCAAATCGGCCGCCTCGACGTTGGAAATGTCGAATTTGTCCAATTTCTTGCCGCCGAGTACCGTCAGGCGCGCGTCATATTCCTGGCCGCGCGGGGTGGTCAGGCGGGCATTTACGCCCCAAAATTCGCGGGCGCGAAAGGCCTCAATCTCCATCTCACGCTCAACAATCAGGCGCAAGCACACCGATTGCACCCGGCCTGCCGACTTGGCACCGGGCAGTTTACGCCAGAGCACAGGCGACAAGGTGAACCCCACCAAATAATCCAGCGCGCGGCGGGCAAGGTAGGCATCGACCAGCGGTACATCAATCTGGCGCGGGTTTTTCATCGCCTCGGTTACGGCGGCTTTGGTGATCGCGTTAAAGGTGACGCGGCTGACCTTGGTATCTTTCTTGATGCTTTTCGCCAGCGCCTCTTGCAGGTGCCACGAAATCGCCTCGCCTTCGCGGTCAGGGTCGGTCGCGAGGATCAGTTCATTGTCGTTTTTCAGCGCCTCTGTAATCGCTTTGATGTGCTTTTTGCTATCAGCGGCCACTTCCCATTTCATCGCAAACCCATCGTCGGGATCGACAGAGCCATCTTTTGGCGGCAGGTCGCGCACATGTCCAAAGGACGCCAGAACCGTGTAATCGGATCCCAGATATTTATTGATTGTCTTGGCCTTGGCGGGGGACTCAACGACGACAACAGCCATGAAAACCTCTTCTATTACGGACCGGATACAGGCCCGGTGTGGGCCGGGCAAGATGGGAGCGAATGGGTTGCAATGTCAATGGAGCGCTGACGTATTCCCAAAGTGCTTGACTTGATTGTCTTTTTTCATGGCCGACACAAGGTGCAGTTTGCGACTTGCCTGAAAATCACACATTGCCTTGCGCAACCATCTGTTTTTTGGCGCCCTCACATGGGGGGCGGCATTTGCCTATCTGGGGTAAGGCGCGAATTGGCACGCAGCGGGCCATCCTTTGGGGCAAAACAACAAAAGGCAGTCAATCCACCCGCGACAGCAACCCACCTGCTTGACGCAGCACTTTGCCTTCCAGCTCCAATGTCAGAAGTTCGGACGTGATGTGGGATTGCGGCATGGCAAGATCGCGGATCAGCTGATCCTCGGCCAATGGGCTGGGGCCAAGCCGGGCGAGGATTTGGCTGTGAAGCTGTGCGATATCGGCCAAAGGGCGGCGCGCAGGTGTGGGGCCGGGCAAAGGCTGTTCTGTCGCTTGCTCAACCACAATCGGGGGGGCGGGCATCGGGGTGTTGGGGGCTGCGCGCAGGTGCGGCAAGCCCGTACCAATTGCCTCAATCACGTCGCTTGAACTGCGCACCAAGGTCGCACCATCGCGGATCAGCATGTTGCATCCCGCCGCGCGGGCATCAAACGGGTGGCCCGGCACCGCCAGCACATCGCGCCCTTGGTCCAACGCGTTGCGCGCGGTGATCAGGCTGCCCGAGCGCGCCGCCGCTTCAACCACAACCACAGCGCGCGACAGGCCCGAGACCAAACGGTTGCGCATTGGGAAATGGCGGGCTTGCGGGGCAAGGCCCATGGGTTGTTCAGAAATCCGGCAGCCCTTTGCGGCAATTTCGACGGCCAGCGCTGCGTTTTCTTCGGGATAGGTCACATCCACGCCGCCGGCCTGTACTGCCACGGTGCCCAAGGCCAATGCGGCCTTGTGCGCAGCCGCATCAATTCCGCGCGCAAGGCCGGACACCACGACAAACCCCTTTTCGCCCAAGGTTTCGGCCAGCCTAGTGGCCATGCGCAGCCCCAAGGATGAGGCATTGCGCGCGCCCACCATCGCGACGCTCGGCCTATTCAACAGCCCAATATCGCCAATTGCCCAAAGCACAGGCGGCGCATCGGGCAAATCATACAGCGCCTCGGGATAGGTCGCCTCACCCCAACAGACCATTTTGGCACCTGCAAGGCGGGCGGCTGACATCTCATGCGCGGCCACCTCAATCGGGCAGGTCGCGTAATCCTTTACGCCCGCCGCCGAAGCGATCCCCGGCAAAGCGGCCAAGGCCGCGGCAGCTGTGCCATATTCTGCCAACAAGCGGTGAAAGGTCACTGGGCCTACCCGGCGTGACCGTATTAAACGCAGCCAATCCAACCGCTGATCTGCAGACAAATCAGCGGGGGCAGCGCGGGCGTGATTAAAAAGATCCGAATCCATTGAGAGCTCTCGGGTTTCCAGACCCCAAAGTCGCTAACCTTAGTTAACGAGTCGTGAACAAAACCCAAGAATTGTGACTTTTAGCAAATTTTCAACTTCTGTGCATCTCGTGATTGGCAGATGCCGATTGACGGCCTATATCTGCCACATGTTTGATGCATTGCTTCGCCGCCTGACGGCCCCGACCCCTGATCGTTTGCCTGAACCCGATGCCGATTTGGCGTTGGCGGCATTGCTTGTGCGGCTTGCCCGCGCGGATGGTGACTATTCCTCGGTTGAAATTTCGCGGATCGACAAGGTTCTGGCTGCACGTCATGCCCTAACGCCTACCGCAGCCGTCGAAATGCGCGCGCAAGCCGAGGCGTTGGAGCAAGAAGCCCCCGATACCGTGCGCTTTACCCGCGCGATCAAGGACGGCACGGCGATTGAAGAGCGGACCGAGTTGCTGCAGGCGATGTGGTCCGTGGCGCTTGCCGATAACAGCCGCGATGCAGCCGAAGATCAGCTGATGCGGCTTGTCGCCAATTTGCTGGGGTTAACCGATCAGCAATCCGCGCTTGCCCGCCAAAAGGCAGCACAGGGGTGATTGCCGCCCTGCCGATGTATGATTTCGACGATCTGGTGGCGGCGAATGATGCCCTGTGGGCCGCTATCCGTGATGGCCTGCGGGAAAAGGGCGTTGAGGCACCCGAAGCGCTGACGCGGGCGGGCGATCTGTGGGATATTTGGCAATCGCCCGATCTTTTGCTGGCCCAAACCTGCGGCTATCCGTTTCGCGCACGTCTTCACCCCAAGGTCACGCTGGTTGGCACGCCCGACTACGGCGTTCCCGGCTGCGCCCCGGGAGAGTATTGCAGCTATTTCATCGCAAGGCGGGACGATCCGCGCGAGACACTGGCCGCGTTTGATGGCGTACTTTTGGCTTATAATGAGGCCTTGTCGCATTCGGGCTGGGCCGCGCCCCAAAACCATGCGGCAACTGCAGGCCTACGCTTTCCTGCGGGTCTAGAAACCGGCGCGCATCGGCTGACGGCGCAAGCGATTACCCAGGGGCAGGCCGATCTGGGCGCAGTTGATGCAGTGACGTGGCGGCATTTACAGCGGGTGGATCCGGTGGTCCAGGGCCTGCGTGTGGTTGCCCAAACACCCCCTACCCCTGGCCTGCCGTTGATCACCGCACAGGCGGCTATGGCCCCGCTGTTGTTTGACACCATCAGCCAAGCCAACACCCAACTGTCCGCCGCAACCCAGGCGATTCTGGGGATGCGCGGGTTGGTTTCCATAGCACCAAGTGCCTATCTTGCAGTGCCGAACCCGCCCCCGCCTGCCCCTTTCAGCCCTTAACGCCTTGGGTTTTGGCATTTTGACGTCACGCAATGGCACAATGCCCGTTGCAAACCTTAGCTTTATGCGTCCTAATTTGCGCTGAAACATATCCAAGCGAGCACCTGTGACCTCAACCGATCACCCCACCGCCCCGCAATCCGCTGATATGGGCCAATCCGATTTGGGCACCCCAGTCATTGAGATCAGGGATTTGCACAAAAGCTATGGCCAGTTGGAGGTGCTGAAAGGCATCGACATGGTCGCCCCCAAAGGTCATGTGATTTCGCTTATCGGCTCTTCTGGGTCGGGCAAATCCACGTTGCTGCGCTGCTGCAATTTGCTAGAGGATAGCCAGCAAGGCGTGATCAAATTTGAAGGCGAAGCGGTGCAATGGCGTGGTGAAGGGCTGAACCGTCACCCTGCCGACCGCGCGCAAGTCACCCGTATTCGGACCAATCTGTCGATGGTGTTTCAACAGTTCAATCTGTGGTCCCATATGACGATTCTGCAAAACGTCATGGAGGCCCCGGTCACTGTGCTGAAACGCGACCCCAAAGAGGTTGAAGCCAAGGCGCGGCACTATCTGGACAAGGTTGGTATCGGTGACAAAGCCGATGCTTGGCCTGCAATGCTGTCGGGCGGACAACAACAACGTGCGGCGATTGCGCGCGCCTTGTGCATGGAACCCCGCGCTTTGCTGTTTGATGAACCCACCTCGGCGCTTGATCCAGAGTTGGAGCAAGAGGTTGTCAAGGTTATCAAAGCTTTGGCCGAAGAGGGCCGCACCATGCTGCTGGTCACCCATGACATGCGGCTTGCGGCCGACGTGTCCGATCACGTTGTTTTCCTGCACCAAGGCCGCACCGAAGAAGAAGGCCCGCCCAATGCTGTTTTCGGAAACCCGCAGACGGACCGTTTGCGTGGCTTCCTTTCTGCTGGCGGCTAGGGCAGAAAGAACCATCAAAGTTTACAATAGGGAGCTACCAATGAAAAAACTAATCCTGACAACTGCACTGCTCGCGCTGACCGCTGGCGCGTCTTTTGCCCAAACCATTCGCTTGGGGACCGAGGGCGCCTACCCTCCCTACAACTTCATCAATGACGCTGGCGAAGTTGACGGGTTCGAGCGCGAAGTCGGCGACAAGCTGTGCGAACTGGCGGCTCTGACCTGTGAGTGGGTCACGACTGATTGGGATGGCATCATCCCCAACCTACAGTCCGGCAACTATGATGTTATCATTGCTGGCATGAACATCACGGCCGAACGCGCCGAGGTGCTTGCCTTTACCCAAAACTACATCCCCCCTGCAAGCTCTGCCTATATGGCGCTGAGTGCGGATACCGATGTGAAGGGCGGCGTTGTTTCAGCACAGACCGGCACAGTGCATGCGGCGCAAGTGGCCGCAAGCGGTGCAACCTTGGTCGAATTTGCGACCCCGGATGAAACCGTGGCCGCCGTGCGCAACGGCGAGGCGGACGCCGTGTTTGCCGACAAGGACTACTTGGCACCAATCTTGGACCAGTCCGGCGGGCAGTTCGCTTGGGCGGGTGAAGAAGTGCAAATCGGCGATGGCATTGGCATGGGCCTACGCAAATCGGACACCGAATTGCGCGACAAATTTGACGCGGCAATCGCGACAATGAAGGCGGACGGATCGCTTAACACCCTGATCGTAAAGTGGTTTGGCGACAAGGTTGCCACCTACTGATTTGACACCATCTTGGGCAGCGCTCGCTGGTTTGCACAGTTTCGCAAAACGGCAGGCGCTGCCCTTATCGGATTTTCATGTTTTCAAGCTGCGCCGACCCTTCCAACTTGCAAGGCCTGAACTGGCTGTTGTGCTACCTGACCACGGGCAAGCATATTGATTTCTATTGGTCTTTTCTTACTGTTCTGACCTTGTTGGCTGTGACGGCCCCCACCGCTTTGGCCTTTGGCTTTGGTGGTGCGATGCTGGCGCGGTCGCCGCATTTGCCGCTGCGGATCATTGGCAAAGGCTATACCGCGATGGTGCGCGGCATCCCCGACATCGTGTTTTTTCTGTTCTTTGTGATCGCGCTGGACCAAAGCATCGAATGGGTCGTGCATCAGGTGCGCTGCCCCGATTGGACCGACCCCATCCGCAACGGTCTGGAATTTCGGGTCTGTCCGCAAGCCAAGGTGCCGCAAAACGCGTCGCCGCAGGTTTGGCATTCGATCTATGGCTTTGCGCTGGCGGTGGTGACCTTTGCGCTGGTGTTTGGGGCCTTTGCGGCCAACGTGCTGTACGGTGCCATGCAGGCCGTGCCGCGGGCGCAGTTAGAAACCGCCGAAGCTTATGGCATGAATCACGGCCAAGTATTTCGTCGCGTTTTGGTGCCGCAGATGTGGGTCTATGCCCTGCCCGGCCTGTCAAATCTGTGGATGATTTTGATCAAAGCCACCCCTCTGCTGTTTTTGCTGGGCGTGCAGGATATTGTTTATTGGGCCCGCGAATTGGGCGGTGCCAAGACTGCCGTCTATGCCTTCCCCCATCCCGACTGGCGCCTTTACTACTTCCTTGCGCTGCTTGTGTTTTACCTCGCGATGACCAAACTATCCGAAGTGGTTCTGACACGGGTGCAAAACCACTTAAGCCATGGGCAGGCCACTGCCGCAGGTGAAGCGCAACGAAAGGCCGCTGCATGAGCTGCCTACAAACGATTGCCGATTATGGCCTGCGCTCCATCGGGATTGGCGAACGGTTGTTGCCGAAAGCCGACTTTACATTGTGCCAGCAGTTCACCCTGATCGGGTCGGGTCTGATCTGGAACATCTACTTCGGTGTATTCGCTTTGCTATGCGGCTTTGTCTTGGCCAATGCGCTGGCACTGGCCAAGGCCTCGCGGCATGCGGTCGCGCGTAAGCCTGCCGAATGGTTCATCTTTGTTTTTCGCGGCTCACCTTTATTCATTCAGTTCTTTTTGGCGTATGAGGCGTTGGTCTTGTTGCCAAGGGGTGGGGTTGAAGCCTTTGGCATAGTGTTTGAGGTCAGCTGGCTGTCGCGGGCATGGGCCGGGGCGCTGATTGTGCTGTTTTTGAACACCGCCGCCTACTCCGCCGAGATTTTCTATGGCGCGCTGCGCTCCATCCCCAAAGGCGACCTAGAGGCCGCAGATGCTTATGGTATTTCGGGCTGGTCGCGGTTCATGCGGATCCAGTGGCCCACCATGATGCGGCTGGCATGGCCTGCCTATACCAATGAAGCGATCTTTTTGTTTCATGCGACCACGCTGGTCTTTTTCTCAGGCTTTCCGGCCTTTGGGCAACGCGGCGATGCGCTCTATTACGCCAGCTATTTGGTCGACAAAACCTTTAACCCGTTTATCTCCTACCCCATTGTGGCCTTCTATTTCATCTTGCTGACCTTGGCGTTGATCTGGATTTTCGGGGTTATCAATCGGCGGCTTAATCGGCATTTGCCGTCAAACGAGCGGAGCAAGATCAAACTGCGCCCGCAAATCATCAGGTGAGACATGAAAGACTGGTTACGTAAACACCCCGAGGTCCGCACAATCCGTGTGGCGGCGGCCGATCTGAATGGCCAAGCGCGGGGAAAACGGGTGCCCGCCCGCTTTGCAGATAAGGCCGTAAAGGATGGGATCCGCTTTCCGTTTTCCGTCCTGAACTTGGATATTTGGGGCGAAGATATTGATGACAGCCCGCTGGTGTTTGAACAAGGCGATGCCGACGGCGTTTTGAAGCCGACCGAACGTGGGTTCATGCCGATGCCGTGGCTTGAGGCACCCACGGCCCTGTTGCCGATCTGGATGTTTCGTGAAAATGGCCAACCTTATGATGGCGACCCAAGGCAGGCGCTTGCCGCCGTTGTGGCGCGGTACAAGGCCCGCGGATTGACCCCGGTGTGCGCGATGGAACTGGAGTTTTTCCTGATCGACGATTCCGGCAAAAAGATGCAAGTCCCCGCCTCGCCTAGGTCGGGCAAGCGTCGCAAGGCGGCCGAAACTTTGTCGATCCGGGCCTTGGATGCGTTTGATACGTTTTTCACCGACCTCTATGATGCCTGCGAGGCGATGGATATTCCGGCCGATACCTCCACCTCAGAAACCGGGCTTGGGCAGTTTGAGGTCAATCTGATGCATTGTGACGATGCCTTGCGGGCGGCGGATGACGCATGGCTGTTCAAAATGCTGGTCAAAGGATTGGCGCGCAGGCATGGATTTGCGGCGTCCTTCATGGCCAAACCTTACCCGGAATATTCGGGATCGGGGCTGCACACGCATTTCTCTATCCTGGATGAGAAGGGCGACAACATCTTTGATTCCGGCGGGCCAAAAGGGACCGCAGCGCTGCGCCATGCTGTGGCGGGGTGTTTGGACGCGATGAGCTGTTCAACCCTGCTTTTCGCCCCGCATGGCAACAGTTATGAGCGGCTGGTGCCTGATGCCCATGCCCCCACGATGGCCTGTTGGGGCTATGAAAACCGCACCGCTGCGATCCGGATTCCGGCCGGCAGCCCTGCCGCGCGGCGAATCGAGCATCGGGTTGCGGGGGGGGATGTGAACCCTTATTTGATGCTCGCCGTGATTTTGGGTGCCGCTTTGAATGGCATCGAAGACGCGGTGGAACCGCCGCCCCCGATCACGGGCAATGCCTATGCTCAGGAAGGGCTGGAGCAGATTCCGACCGAATGGGGTGCGGCCATTGATGCCTTTGAAAAATCAGACATCATGCCCCGGATTTTCAGCCGTGATTTGATCCGGAACTATGCCCTGACCAAGCGGCAAGAGATGAAGTATTTGGTGGAATTAAGCCCGGAAGAGCAGCTTGAACTTTATCTTGATACGGTATGATGGAGTGAAATGTCCGCGCGTGAATCGCGCGCGGACACTTTTCCAAGCCATTGTAATACAACAACTTTCACTTTTATATTCATCAAAAATTAACCTGCACCCGCCTGCGTTCGCGCAAGGCCTATGGCCGCATTGCTAAAACCTTTCCCACCCCGGCGCAAAAACTGCGTCACGGGTTGCGGCTTGGGGGCGGGCGGCTTAGCTTTGGGCGTGTTCCCCTTGCTTTGGCCGTGCTTATGACCCCGATTTTATATTCCTTTCGGCGCTGCCCCTATGCGATGCGGGCGCGGCTTGCCATTGCCGTTTCGGGCGCTGAGGTGGAGCTGCGAGAGATTTTGCTGCGCGACAAGCCTTCGGCGTTTTTGGCGGCCTCACCCAGCGGTACGGTGCCGTGTTTGGTCACGCAGGCGGGTGTGATTGATGAAAGCCTTGAGGTGATGATTTGGGCGCTGCGCCAGAATGACCCCGAAGGGTGGCTGGACATGCCACAGAGCGGGTATGACTGGATTGCGCGCGGCGATGGGCCGTTCAAGGCGGCGCTGGACCGGGTGAAATATGCCAGCCGCCACCCTGCCCCAGTGGTTGCAGACGCGCGGGCCGAGGCCGTTGGCTTTTTTGATGATTTAGAGGCGGCACTGGGGGATTGGATCTTTGACCGCGCCAGCCTTGCCGATTATGCGCTGCTGCCTTTTGTGCGGCAGTTCGCCTTTGTTGATATGGCATGGTTTGCGGCACAGCCTTGGCCACGGGTCCAAGACTGGTTGGCCCGGTTTTTGGCGTCGGACAGGTTTAATGCCACGATGCGCAAGCACCCGGTTTGGGTTGAGGGTACTGCGCCTGTGTTTTTGGACTA
>CBDTUV010000090.1:0-9742 GCA_965363575.1 uncultured Pseudorhodobacter sp.
TGATGGCTGTGATGGGCATTGGCCTTTTGCCGCTTTTGGCAGGCGCGCAGACGGTTCCCGGATCGCGCGCAGAAATGGGACTTTCCTTTGCGCCACTGGTGCGCGAGGTGGCACCGGCCGTGGTGAACATCTATGCCAAACGCATTGTGGCAGGGCAGGACAGCCCTTTTGCGGGCGATCCGTTTTTTGGGCAGTTTTTTGAAGGTTTCGGGGCGCCGACCGAGCGGGTGCAAAACTCACTTGGGTCAGGCGTGATTTTGGCGGCCAATGGTTTGGTTATGTCGAATTTTCACGTGGTGGGGGAGGCCACGGATATTCGTGTGGTGCTAACGGACCGGCGCGAATTTACGGCCCGTGTGATTATTGCGGATGAGGAAAGCGATCTCGCCTTGTTAAAATTGGAAGAGGCCGAGGATTTGCCCGCTTTGCCCTTGCGGAGCAGCGATGATGTTGAGGTGGGCGAGTTGGTTTTGGCCATTGGCAACCCGTTTGGAGTGGGGCAAACCGTGTCCAGCGGCATTGTGTCGGGCCTTGCGCGGTCATCTGCATCCTTGGGGCGAGGCTATTTCATCCAAACCGATGCGCCCGTGAACCCCGGCAATTCGGGCGGGGCGCTGGTCGATATGGCGGGCCGGTTGATCGGGATTAATACGGCAATCATTTCAAGGGGCGGTGGGTCCAACGGCGTTGGTTTTGCGATCCCTGCCGATTTGGTCGCACAAATGATGGCGCAGGCGGCAAGCGGGTCTGACCAGTTTATGCGCCCTTGGGCCGGGGTTTCGGGGCAGACGGTGGATGCGCAGATGGCCGAGGCTTTGGGCATGGAGCGCCCGGCAGGGATTGTGCTGGACGAGTTGCACCCTGACAGTCCTTTTGGCCAAGCAGGCCTGTTGCCGGGCGATGTGATTGTGCGCTTGGGCAGGGCTGAGGTGAACAGCCCGCAAGAGGTGATGTTTCGCCTTGCGGTGACCGGTATCGGCCAGAGCATCGCAGTGGGCTATATCCGGGGCGGGGCTTTGAACAGTGTGGATGTGGCGCTGAATGTGCCGCCAAAGTCTGACACGCGGATTGAGGTTGCGATCACCCAAGGTGGTTTGGCCGGGCTTTCGGTGGCCGATATCGACCCCGCCTTGATTGCGTCGCTCGATTTGCCATTGTCCGCGCAAGGTGTTGTTATCACGGGCGTTGAAGGTCCGCTGACCCGTGCAGGCATGATGGTCGGGGATATCGTGCTGGGCATCAACGCCGCTGAAATTACGATGGCCGAGGAGGTGCGTGCGATTGCCGCCACCGATACGCGCGGTTGGTCGGTGGATCTGTCGCGGAGCGGCCAATTGTTGCGTTTACGGTTTCGGTTGTGAAAGTACTTTCTAGCAGGCGCGGGGCTTTCTAACAGACGCAGGACCGCGTAACCTGCCCCAATGACCGACCTGTTTGATCAAACCCCTGTTCCCAAAGCCGAAGGGCCGCGCCCTTTGGCCGACCGTTTGCGCCCGCGCAAGCTGTCACAGGTGATTGGTCAGGCCAAAGTATTGGCCGCCGATGGGCCATTGGGGGCGATGCTTGGCGCGGGGTCGCTGTCGTCTTTGGTGCTTTGGGGGCCGCCGGGTGTGGGAAAGACCACCATCGCGCGGCTGTTGGCGGACGAAACGGATCTGACATTTGTGCAGATATCCGCTATTTTTACCGGCGTACCGGACCTGCGCAAAGTGTTTGAGGCGGCCAAGCTGCGGCGACAAAACGGGCGCGGAACCCTTTTGTTTGTGGATGAGATTCACCGCTTTAACAAAGCGCAACAAGATGGTTTTTTGCCCTATATGGAGGATGGCACGATCCTTTTGGTCGGGGCCACCACGGAAAATCCCAGCTTTGAGCTTAACGCCGCGTTGTTATCACGCTCTCAAGTTATTGTATTAGAACGACTTTCGTTGACGGAGCTGGAGCTGCTGGCGCAGCGGGCAGAGAAAGAGTTGAACCGCGCGCTGCCTTTGAAAGGGGAAGCGCGCGAGGCGATGTTAGAGATGGCCGATGGTGATGGCCGGGCTTTGCTGAACCTGTTTGAGCAGGTGGCCGCGTGGAAGGTGGACGGTACCCTTAGCCGCGATCAGCTTTCACAGCGGTTAATGCGCCGTGCCGCAAAATACGACAAATCGGGTGAAGAGCATTACAACCTGATTTCCGCTTTGCACAAATCGGTGCGTGGATCGGACCCGGATGCAGCCTTGTATTGGTTTGCACGGATGCTGGAAGGCGGTGAGGACCCCCGGTTTTTGGCCCGCCGCATCACCCGCATGGCGGTGGAAGATATTGGTTTGGCCGACCCGCAAGCACAAGAGGTGTGCTTGCAAAGTTGGCAAACATATGAACGGCTTGGCAGCCCTGAGGGTGAGTTGGCGCTGGCCCAAGCGGTGGTTTACATAGCCCTCGCGCCCAAGTCGAATGCGGTTTATGTGGCCTATAAGGCGGCGCGGGCGGCGGCCAAGCAAACCGGATCTGAACCCCCGCCCAAGCATATCTTGAACGCGCCAACCAAGATGATGAAAGAGATCGGCTATGGCGCAGGCTATGCCTATGACCATGATGCCGAGGATGGGTTTTCGGGGCAAAACTACTTTCCCGACACGATGAAACGCCCGGTTTGGTACATGCCGCTGGAGCGTGGGTTCGAACGCGAGCTGAAAAAGCGGGTGGATTATTTCGTCAAGCTACGGGGCAAGCGGCAGGGCAATTAGGCCGTTTTGGGGTGTATGCCACACGTATGCGATCCGTATGCCATCCGTACATACACCCGTATGCCCCCCCGTTTGACCCCCGATTGACCCATGTCTGGTTGACAAAACCTGCCACGAGGCACACATAGCGCCAATGATTACAACCTTGCTTCAAGTCGCCCTTGGTGGGGCCATCGGTGCTTCGGCCCGCTATCTGACCAATGTCGCGGTGATGCGCGGGATTGGGCCGGGGTTTCCCTATGGCACGCTGATCGTCAATATCGCGGGGTCGTTCTTGATGGGCGTGCTTGTCGTGCTTTTGGCGCAAAAGGGCGGCACCCGGTTTGCGCCGTTTTTGATGACGGGCATCTTGGGCGGGTTCACCACGTTTTCCGCCTTTTCGCTTGATGCGTTCACCATATGGGAGCGGGGCCAAGTGGCGCTTGCCGGGGTTTATGTCGCCGGATCGGTTGTTCTATCTATCATCGCGCTGATCTTGGGCGTGCTATCTATGCGAGGGATTTTGGCATGAGCGATGTAAAGTTGCTGACTGTTTCTGTGGACGAAGGCGAGCAGCGCTTGGACCGTTGGTTCAAACGGCGATTTCCACATTTGACCCAAGGGGCGGTCGAAAAGATGTGCCGCACGGGACAGGTGCGGGTGAATGGCGGCCGTGTGAAAGCGTCGGACCGGGTAGAGCCGGGGGCCGAGATTAGGATTCCGCCGCTTCCGACAGGCGATGCGCCGTCGCGGCCCGCCAAGGATGGCGTGTCTGCGGCCGATACCAAGATGATCCAGAACTGTGTGGTGTTCAAAGATGAACATTTGATCATCATCAACAAACCTCCGGGGTTGCCAAGCCAAGGCGGATCGGGGCAGGGCGACCGGCATGTGGACGGGCTGACCGAGGCGTTGAAGTTTGGCTATAAGGACCGGCCCAAGCTGGTGCACCGCTTGGACAAGGATACATCTGGGCTGTTGATGTTGGCGCGGACCGACCGGGTGGCGCGCGCGCTGTCCGAGGCGTTGCGCCACCGGGCCACGCGCAAGATTTATTGGGCGGCGGTGGCAGGTGTGCCAAACCCGCGCAAAGGGTCGATCAAATACGGGCTGATGAAAGCCGGGGGCCGGGGTCGTGGCGGTGAGGGTGAAAAGATGATTTGCGTCCATCCCGCCAAGATGAATGACCACCCCGAGGCAAAACGCGCGCAGACCGATTTCTTTGTGCTGTGGTTTTTGGGCAGCCGTTTGTCTTGGATGGCGCTGGAACCTGTGACCGGGCGCACGCACCAATTGCGCGCGCACATGGCCGAAATGGGCCATCCGATTTTGGGCGATGGGAAATATGGCGGTTCTGGCACGGAAAACCAAGGCGATGGGTGGGGGGCATCCATCGGCGGTGAGATCAGCAAGAAACTGCACCTGCACGCGCGGTCGCTGACCATTGAGCACCCGATCACCAAAAAGATGATGACCTTTACTGCACCCTTGCCCGAGCATATGGAGCGGACGTGGAAGGCGCTGGATTGGGGCATCAAGGATGTGCCTGCCGACCCGTTTAGGGACGGTGCATGAGCGGAGGCTGGGCGCCAAAACGGTTCTGGAAACAGGCCGAGGTTGTTGACGCAGACACAGGGTTCACCGTGTCCTTGGATGGTCGCGGGTTGAAAACCCCGGCCAAGACGCCGTTTTGGGTACCAACCCGCGGATTGGCCGAGGCGGTGGCGGCAGAATGGCAAGCGCAAGACGGCAAGGTGAAGCCCGAAACCATGCCTTATACCCGAACGGTAAATTCGGCGCTGGATAAGGTTGGTCCGCAGTTTGCACCAGTGGCCGACATGCTGGCGGCCTATGGCGGGTCGGATTTGCTGTGTTACCGGGCCGAGGCACCGCAAGAGTTGATCCTGCGCCAGCAAGAGGCGTGGGACCCAATTCTGGCGTGGGCCAAGGTCGAGTTTACCGCCGAACTGACCGTGACCCACGGCATCATGCCGATTGACCAACCCGCGCCCAGCTTGGCGGTGCTGACTGAGGCGGTGCATGCACTAAGCCCCTTTCAACTAGCGGCTTTTCACGACCTTGTGGCGATTACCGGGTCCTTGATTTTGGGGCTGGCCATCGCACAAGGGCAGGTGACGCCTGACGAAGGGTTTGATTTGTCGCGGGTGGATGAGACTTGGCAGAATGATTTGTGGGGCGTGGACGAAGACGCCGCCGAATCTGAAGCGATAAAACGGGAAAGCATATTGCAAGCCGCACGATTCTTTATATTGTGTCGGTAACAATGTTGCGCAAAACTCCGCCTATCGGCTTTGTTCTTGCATCAATCTGCGGCCAAACCGCAGAAAAGGCATATTCTTTGGTTTGACGGAGGGTTGCACTTGACCTTTCAAAGCGGTTCGGAGGAAACTACGGCTGACTGAAGGAGAGATCCTTCAATCAGTGTCGCCTCAGGGATGAGGCAAGGGAGCAATAAAGCCGCCTGAAAATGGGCGGCAATCAGGAAGAGGTAAAAATGAAAAAAACCGTATTCTTCGGAGCAATGACAGCCGCCGTGACGCTTGTCGCTGGCGCTGCATCCGCGACAGTGTTGGATGAAGTCAAAGCCCGTGGTGAATTGAACTGTGGCGTCTCGACTGGCGTCAATGGTTTCTCGGCCCCAGATTCGGCTGGTGAATGGCAAGGCTTTGACGTGGCAGTCTGCCGCGCTGTTGCAGCAGCCGTCTTGGGTGATCCCAAGAAAGTGAAATTCACCTCCACAACTGGCCAGACCCGCTTTACAGCGCTCGCTTCGGGTGAGATCGACATGCTGGCCCGTAACACTACCTGGACCTTTAGCCGTGATGCTGACTTGAAGTTCACCTTTGCTGGCGTGAACTACTATGACGGTCAGGGCTTTTTGGTAAACAAAGCTTTGGGCGTGTCTTCGGCAAAGGAATTGGACGGTTCGACCGTTTGTATCCAAACCGGTACCACAACCGAGTTGAACTTGGCTGACTATTTCAAAGCCAACAACATGAGCTATGAGCCAGTTCCGATTGAAACCAACGCCGAAGCACTGCAGCAGTATCTGGCTGGCGCTTGCGATGCTTACACCACCGACGCATCTGGCCTAGCGGCATCACGCGCTACTTTTGCAGATCCAGAGAACCACATTGTTCTTCCTGAGATCATCTCGAAAGAGCCACTTGGGCCGTTGGTTGCACAAGGCGACGACCAGTGGGCTGATATCGTGCGTTGGACGATGAACGCACTTGTGGCAGCAGAAGAACTGGGCATCACTTCGGCAAACATCGAAGAGCTGTCGAAAGGCACTGCCAACCCAGAAATCGACCGTATGCTTGGTTCGTCAGATGACGATCTGGGTGCGATGATTGGTCTGGACAAGCAGTGGGCCAAGCGCGCGATTGCCGCTGGTGGTAACTACGGCGAAATCTTTGCCGCGAACATCGGTGAATCGACCCCAATCGGTCTGGCACGCGGCTTGAACGCGCTGTGGACCCAGGGTGGTTTGCAGTATTCCCCGCCCTTCCGTTAAGGCGAGGCTACAGAGAGGGCGCACCAAAGGTGCGCCCTTTTTTTCCGTACAATCGACACTTCTGACAATGGCTCTGGCACCGCCGAGCCGCATGAGAGCGCATTAAAGCGCCAGTTCAGATGCAGGGGGAATACCAATGGCGATGACGTCAGACACCTCGGGTAGCTCGTTTCGACTGAGCATGCTCATCTACGACACACGATACCGAGCCATTACAATCCAGATCGTGTTTCTGTTCCTATTCATGGCTGGTTTTGCGTGGTTGGTGGACAACACCATGACCAACCTTGCCCAAAGGGGCAAAGACATCGACTTTAGTTTTCTCGGCACGCGTGCGGGTTACGACATTAACCAAATGTTGGTGAACTACAGCAATGACAGCACGAATGCGCGGGCTTGGATTGTGGGGCTGCTGAACACGCTGGTGTTGGCAGTCGTTGCTTGTCTTACCGCAACGGTGATCGGGGTGATCGCCGGCGTTTTGCGGCTCTCAAAAAACTGGATCGTTTCAAAGATGATGTCGGTCTATGTGGAACTGTTCCGCAACGTGCCGCTGTTGCTGTGGATTATCGTGATCTTTGCGGTGCTGACCGAAGTGACGCCGGCCCCTAGCGCGTTTCGCGGGGACAATGCCACATCGACCATGTACCTGTTTGACAGCGTGGCGATCACCAACCGCGGCACCTATATTCCCGGACCGCTGTTTGAGCGCAGCTTGGGCGATATTAATCTGGGGGTTGTGTCGATTAGCACCAATTACCTTGTGCTTCTCGCCGGTATCATCGGCAGCATATGGGCGTACCGTGCGGTTCATCGCAATGCGACCGTGGTGCAAGAGGCGACAGGCGTCCGCCCCGTGACATGGTGGAAATCTGCGCTGATCATCATCTTGCCAACCCTGATTGCCTTGGTTGCGATGGGGTTCCATTTGGACTACCCGGCGCTAAAGGGCTTTAACTTCCAAGGTGGTGGTTACCTTCGAAATTCGTTTATTGCGATGTGGCTGGCGCTGTCCTTGTACACGGGTGCTTTTATCGCGGAAAACGTGCGTGCGGGTATCTTGGCGATTTCCAGCGGCCAGTCCGAGGCGGCGTTTGCTTTGGGTCTTCGTCCAAACAGAACGATGAACCTTGTGATCTTGCCGCAAGCGTTGCGCGTGATCATTCCGCCGCTGATTTCGCAATATCTGAACATTACCAAAAACACATCGCTGGCGATTGCGGTGGGCTACATGGACCTTCGGGCCACGTTGGGCGGCATTACGCTGAACCAAACGGGCCGGGAACTGGAATGCATGTTGTTGTTGATGATGACTTATCTGATCATCAGCCTGATGATTTCGGGTGCGATGAACGTCTACAACAATTCCGTCAAGTTGAAGGAGCGTTGAGATGAGCCCCAAGCAAAATGCAGAGATTGCCTTTGTTCGCGAAGATATGATCCCGCAAAAAAAACCACCGACCAGTCAGGTCGGGGCCGTTCGCTGGGTGAAAGAAAACCTGTTTTCTGGCCCGTTGAACACGATCCTGACGGTGTTGGGCATCTTTGTGGTGTCCTTTTTGGTCATCCACCTTGGACCTTGGTTCAGGAATTCCATCTGGAATGCTGGGTCTTTGGCCGAATGCCGCCAAATCCTTGATGGTGACAGCGGCGCCTGCTTTGGCGTTATCAAGGACCGTTGGCACCAGTTGCTGTTCGGTTTTTACCCACAAGATTCCTATTGGCGCCCGGTTTTAACCTTTGTGCTGATGATTGTGGCCATTGCCCCGATCTTGTTTGAGGCAGTGCCGCGCAAGACCTTGTGGTTTTCGGCCATCTTTCCAGCGGTCGCGTTTTGGCTGCTGTGGGGCGGGACCATTTGGTTCTCGGTCTTTGTGATGCTGGGCTTTGCAATCGGCTACGCAGCCTTTGTGGTGCTGCAGCGGGTGTCGTCTTTGGTCGCGGGTATCGGTGCGGTTGTGGCACCGGTTCTGTGGTGGCTGTTCTTGTCTGGGCCGTTGTCCGAGGTCATGGCAGGCATCATACCGATCGGTCTGCCTGCCATTCAGTCGCATGACTTTGGCGGCTTCATGATCTCTATCATCATCGGTGTGACGGGTATTGCCTTGTCGCTGCCGATCGGGATTTTGCTCGCCCTTGGGCGGCAATCCGACATGCCATTGGTAAAGTGGGTTTGCGTGGGCTTCATCGAATTCATTCGGGGTGTTCCGCTGATTACGCTGCTGTTCACCGCCAGTTTGCTGTTGAACTACTTTCTGCCGCCGGGGACGAATTTCGACATCGTCTTGCGGGTTATTATCATGGTGACGCTGTTCGCCGCGGCCTATATGGCCGAGGTGGTGCGCGGGGGCTTTGCCGCCTTGCCGCGTGGTCAGTATGAGGCGGCGGATGCGCTTGGCCTTGATTACTGGAAGTCGCAGCGCCTTATCTTGTTGCCGCAAGCGTTGAAAATCTCAATCCCGGGTATCGTGAACACCTTTATCGGCTTGTTCAAAGATACCACGCTGGTCGTGTTCATCGGCATTCTAGATCCGATTGGTCTTTCGGGTGCCATTCGTGCCGACAGTAACTGGAACGGCATCGTTTGGGAGCTGTATGGTTTTATCGCGCTTTGTTTCTTCATCTTCTGTTTCGGCATGTCCAAGTACTCGCAGTACCTTGAAGGCAAGCTGAAAACTGATCATCACTAAGGGAGACCGCTATGTCAGACGCCATGGCAGACCGTAAACTAAACCGCAGCCAGATGGAGGTGAGCGACGAGGTCGCGATCCAGATCACAAATATGAACAAGTGGTACGGCACATTCCACGTGCTGCGCGACATTGACCTGACCGTGAACCGGGGGGAGCGTATCGTTATTGCAGGCCCGTCCGGGTCGGGGAAATCGACGCTGATCCGCTGCATTAACCGGTTGGAAGAGCATCAGAAAGGTCAGATCATCGTTGATGGGACTGAGCTGACCAGTGACTTGAAAAACATCGACAAAGTCCGGTCCGAAGTGGGGATGGTGTTCCAGCACTTTAACCTGTTCCCGCATTTGACCATTCTGGAAAACCTGACCTTGGCACCGATTTGGGTTCGTAAGACCCCAAAGAAAGAGGCCGAGGAAGTGGCGATGCATTACCTGAACAAGGTCAAGATCCCCGAGCAGGCCCATAAATATCCGGGCATGCTGTCGGGTGGTCAGCAGCAGCGTGTGGCGATTGCGCGGTCTTTGTGCATGAAGCCACGGATCATGCTGTTTGATGAACCGACATCGGCGCTTGACCCGGAAATGATCAAAGAAGTTCTCGATACGATGATTGAGCTGGCCGAAGAAGGCATGACCATGCTGTGCGTCACGCATGAAATGGGCTTTGCGCAGGCTGTGGCCAACCGGGTTATCTTTATGGACCAAGGCCAGATTGTAGAGCAAAACAATCCGCATGACTTCTTTAACAACCCGCAGTCCGAGCGGACCCAGCTGTTCCTGAGCCAGATTTTGGGTCACTAA
>CBDTUV010000091.1:0-9662 GCA_965363575.1 uncultured Pseudorhodobacter sp.
CGCGATACCAAACACGCCTTCGGTCGTGATCCACTGGTGGTTCACAATTTCTGAAAGGTTGTTGCCCTTGTGGGCGATGATGTCGGGCATTTGCGGCCCAAGCACGGTATAGATCAAAAAGACCGAGGCTACTATCATGAGCGCAGGTCCAAGCGCGCGGCGCGTTGCCTCTAGCAAGATCATCAGGCCCATCACGGCGACCACGAAATCCTGGGTAATCGGGGCACCAACGCGGGATGAAATGTCGCGGTAATAGACGTAAAGATACAGCGCAGTCGCCGCACCCAATGCGGCCAGCGCCCATTCCCAAACCGGGACCCGGTCTTTGGGAGAGCCGAGCAGGACCACACCAACCATCGCCAAAGTCACCAGCGGGATCCACCATGTAGAAGAGTTATCCTTGGCCGAGATATAGAACAATCCGCCCAAGATGACCGGGACAGCAACGCCCAGAATGGTTTGGAATTTGGTGTTGACCGCCGGAAAGGCGGCAAAGGCGAGGAACAAAGCAAAGGCAAGGTGGATCGACCGCGCTTCGGTGTCGTTGAACACACCAAATCCCAACATGAACGGGATGGGCGACGCGAACCACAGTTGAAACAGCGACCAAGCAAGGGCGATAATGGTGACAAACACGCCAACCGACCCTGTGGTGCCACGCCCACCTGTGTCCGAGGCGGCGACGATTGCATCAAGCTCGGATTGGCTTAGCCCGACTTTGTCGGCGGCGCTTGGGCCTTGATCGCTTTGTACCATTGGATGTCCCCGTTGGCCGCACATTGGCGTGCCTTATTGATTATTTAGAGGTGCGTCTGGCCCCGGTATACTAGCCGGTATTATGGCGTGCCAGAGCAGACGCCAAAGCTGCCCGCGCGCGAAAGCCTGCGCACGGGCAAAGTTTAAGCAGGCGGATTACATCCAGCCACGCTCTTTGTAGTACTTGATCGCGCCGGGGTGCAGCGGTGCCGACAGACCGTCTTTGATCATTTCTTCTTCTTTCAGGTTCTCAAAGGCTGGGTGCAGCTTTTTGAACCGATCAAAGTTGTCAAAGACCGCTTTCACGACCTCATAAATCACATCATCCGGCACATCGGCCGAGGTGACAAATGTAGCCTTCACACCAAAGGTCTTGGTGTCGGCGTCCGAACCCGGATACATGCCGCCCGGAATGGTGGCATAGGCATAGAACGGATTGTCCGCGACCAGCTTGTCGATGGCTTCGCCTTCAACAGGGACCAACACCGCCTCAACCGTAGACACGGCTTCTTGGATCGACCCGTTCGGGTGGCCAACGGTATAGATGATCGCATCCACCTTGTTGTCACCCAAAGCTGCGGCTTGCTCGGCCGGCTTCAACTCGGATGCCAAGGCGAAATCGGCCATGGTCCAACCTTTGGCGTCAAGCACAACTTCCATCGTGGCAAGCTGGCCGGAACCGGGGTTGCCCACGTTAACGCGCTTGCCCTTCAGGTCGTCAAAGCTGGCGATGTTGGCGTCCTTGCGGGCGATAACCGTAAAGGGCTCGGAATGGACCGAGAATACAGCACGTTCTTTTTCAAACTTGTCGCCTTCAAATTTCGCGGTGCCATTGTATGCGTGGAACTGCCAGTCGGATTGGGCGACGCCCATATCCATGTCACCTGCCTTGATGGCGTTGATGTTGGCAATGGACCCGCCTGTCGATGGCGCGGTGCATTTCAGGCCCGTTGTGGCCGAGTCGCGGTTTACAAGGCGGCAGATCGACTGACCCACAACAAAGTAAACGCCAGTTTGCCCGCCGGTGCCGATGGTGATAAAACGCTCTTCAGCGCTTGCGGCGGTGGTGGCAAGTGCCATGGTCCCAGCGACCGCCAGGGTTTTGAAATAGCTCATGTGTAACTCCCGTCACATTGTTTCAGTTTTTATTCCGCCACCTTTTTGGCCGCGGTTTGTTCTTATTTGTCTTATTGGCCCATCGCTTGTGGGCTTCGCTCCCATCCAATTGGACCCCATTCAATCGGGCAATATGTGACGCCGCACAGCGCCAAGACATGCCTGATCAGAACGACCATACTCTAACAGCCCCACTGTGTTCTGGGGCGCTATTGGCATGTTGAACAGCCCGTACCAAGCAAAACCAAGCCTCAGCTAAGCGGCTGCCCCGCTGAGTGCATAAGTTCGTTGTTGGTCGGTCCAACAGATTAAACACAGGTTAGTCAAGCGGCTGCGTTGCTGATGCCTTGCGTTCTATCCATCAACCTTATGCAGGAAAAAAATTATATTCAATAGCGATGATTCACATAAAATTATGTGAAGTTAAGTAAATAAAATCAGATACTTGTGGCAAAGTAGTCCCCGGTTTTGCCCGATATTCGCAAATCCCGCAAACTATCGGGATCAGCCCAAAAATGCGCTGCTCCGTGTTTTTGGACCTGCCCAACTGAGCGCACGGTTTTGCACAGCGCGGCCCGAACCCAAGGTTTTGATGGACTCTTGCCGCAATAGCCCCTAAACGGCTCGCTTGGCCCAGAGAATTCCGGTGCTGGCGGGCGAGGAGGCCTGATGCCAGTCAGGGGTGAGCGGCCTTTGAACGGGCAAAAAGACGCCCCCTGATAGGTAGAAGATAATGGAAAAGATGAGTATCGCTGCGCCTCTGGCTGCGGCGCTTGAAGCCAAGGGCTATGCGTCCCTTACCCCCGTACAAGAGGCGATGTTGGCCCCCGAAGTGGATGGCCGCGACCTGTTGGTTTCGGCCCAAACCGGGTCGGGCAAAACGGTTGCCTTTGGCATCGCGATTGCCCCTGATTTGCTGAACGGTGCCGATCGGTTTTTGTTCGCCGATGTGCCGCAAGCCTTGATCATCGCGCCAACCCGCGAATTGGCGCTGCAAGTGGCGCGTGAACTTGATTGGCTTTACGGTGAGGCCGGCGCGCGGATCGCCACCTGCGTGGGTGGTATGGATTACCGTACTGAAAAGCGCGCGCTTGACCGTGGCGCGCATATTGTCGTTGGCACACCGGGCCGCTTGCGCGACCATATCGACCGCAAATCGCTGGATCTGTCAGGGCTGAAAGCCGCCGTGTTGGACGAAGCCGATGAAATGCTCGACCTTGGGTTCCGCGATGACCTTGAATATATCCTCGGCCAAGCGCCCGAAGAGCGCCGCACCCTGATGTTTTCGGCCACCGTGCCAAAAGCGATCGCAATGCTGGCCAAGGAATTCCAAAACGACGCGCTGCGCATTCAAACGGCGGGTGAGGCCAAGCAGCACCTTGATATCGAATACCGTGCGCTATCGGTCCAAATGCGCGACCGGGAAAATGCGATTTTCAACCTGCTGCGCTTCTATGAATCGCCCTCCGCGATTGTGTTTTGTAAAACACGTGCCGCTGTAACCTCGCTTATGGGCCGCATGGGCAACCGTGGGTTCAAGGTTGTGGCGCTGTCTGGTGAACTGAGCCAAGCCGAGCGGACCAATGCTTTGTCCGCCTTGCGCAATGGTCGCGCGAATGTGTGTATCGCCACCGATGTTGCCGCACGCGGTATCGACCTTCCGGGGTTGGACCTTGTGATCCACGCCGATTTGCCCAGCAACTCTGAGGTGCTTTTGCACCGTTCGGGTCGTACAGGCCGTGCCGGGTCCAAAGGCGTGTCGGCCCTGATCGTTGTGCCATCCGAATTCCGCAAGGCGCAGCGTTTGGTCCAAGGCGCGAAACTGGTGGTCGAATGGGGCTCGGCCCCGTCAGCCGAAGAAGTGCAAGAGCGTGACGACCAGCGCATTCTGGAACATCCCGCATTGGGTCCGAATGAAGGCGAAGACGGCGCATTGGCCGCGACTTTGCTCGACCGTTTTGGCGCTGAACAGGTGGCGCAGGCCTTTGTGACCATGTGGCGGTCTGGCCGGTCCTCGCCTGAGGTGCTGTCTGATGTAGCAAGCCCTGGTGAGCGGCCAGAGCCGAAACCGCGTGCCGAATTTGGTGCGTCGGTGTGGTACACCATTTCGGTTGGCCACACAGGTCGGGCCGAAGCGCGTTGGTTGCTGCCCAAAATCTGCGAAGCGGGTGGGATTACCAAAGACGGCATCGGTGCGATCCGCGTGCAAACCGACCTGACCTATGTGCAGATCGGCAAGGATGTCGCGGCCAAGTTTGGGGCCGGATTGGCGCTGGAAGAAGGGGTTGAAATGACCCGCATGGACGGCGAGCCTGTGATGGACCGCCCCGAGCGTCCAGCCCGCGCGCCCCGTGCCGATAAACCTGCGTATAAGCCAAAGCCTTCGCGCTTTGTCGAAGATGACGCGCCATTGGCCGAACGCAAACCTTATGCCAAGCGCGAACCTGCTGCAAAGCCAGCTGGCAAGCCTGCTTGGGCCGCTGATGATGGTCCTGCCAAGGGGTTTGAGGTTCGCGAAGGCGAAAAGCCAAAGGGCGCGCCTGCGAAAAAGCCCTATGCCAAAGCCGAAGGCGCCAAGCCTTATGCCAAGGCAGATGGTGAGAAAAAGCCCTATGCGAAAAAGGCCGATGGCGAGAAAAAGCCTTGGGTCAAGCGCGAGGAAGGTGACGGCAAGCCATGGGAAAAGCGCGACGCTGCCCCTCGCAAGCCTTATGTGAAACGTGGCGATGCGGTTGAGGGTGCCAAGCCTTATGCCAAGCGTGAAGAGGGTGCGAAACCCTATGCCAAACGCGAAGACGGCGCCAAGCCTTACGCCCCGCGTGGTGCGACACCAGATGCGGGTGGCGAGCGCAAGCCACGTTGGAAGCCCGAAGCAGGCGCTCCGGCCAAGCCACGTTCGGCAGGGTTCAAGTCACACGGTGCGGGTAAGCCTGCGGCGGGCGGCGATGCGCGGCCTGCGCGGTCAGCCGGGTTCAAGTCGCATTCGGGTGAAGGCAAAAGCTTTGGCAAGCCGGGCGGCAAGCCTGCCGGTAAACCCTTTGCCAAACCTGCCAAGCCAAAGGCGAACCCAACCGACACCAGCAAACGCTTTGTCCCGCCGAAAAAGGGCTGATCTGTCCTGATCTGAGTTTAAAGATGGCCCGGTGCAAATGCGCCGGGCCTTTTTTGTGCCGCACGGTCTTCGCTGAAACGCCCTCCTTTGGGGCGCCCCATCCCTCAGGCAACTTCGGCAGGTTCTGGCGCAACCGGGCGCGCCACGTCGGGACAATGGGTCACAAGGGCTGCCATGATCGCCGTTTTGCGTAAAGGCTTGGTCAGGTATTCGTCGATGCCTGCCGCGAGGATCGAGGTGTCATCACCGTCCATCGCATGGGCGGTCAAGGCCACGATCGGCACATGGCCACCAAGGGTTTTTTCAAGGTCCCGAATGGCCCGGGCGGCTGCCTTTCCATCCATTTCGGGCATGGAGATATCCATGAAAATCAAGTCGGGCCGCAGCGTTTCAAACAGTTCCACGGCCCTTCGGCCATTCTCGGCAAAGGTCAGGTCTAGGGTCAGATCCTTGACCATCTTGCGAAACACCAGCTGGTTGGTGCGGTTATCCTCGGCGGCCAGCACGCGCATCGGGCGGCGGCCACCCATAGCGGGCGGCAGTTTAGCCACGGGGGTTGGCGTATTCAGATCGCGCAGGCGGCGGTACAGTTCGGACCGCAGCAGGGGTTTTTGCAAAACAGCGGCAAGCTGGGCGTTGTCGCCCCCATCACGCGCCGCCGCAGGGTTGGATGACAACAGCACGATGGGCAGCTCATGCCCCAATTCACGCAGTTTTTCAGACAGTTGCAGCCCATTCATTTCGGGCATTTCATGGTCAGTGATCAGCACGTCATAGTCACCGTCGCGTGCCAATTCCGCGATAACTTCGGCGCCCGAACGGCACAATGTAACCTGCATGCCGCAGGTCACCAGCTGACGTTCCAATATAGTCCGATTGATAAACTGATCATCAACCACCAGCGCACGGCGCAGCAATACCGGCACCTGCACCGGGCTTTGATCCTCGGCCACGGGCAACAGCAGGCGGAACCCGAAACATGACCCCTTGCCCAGTTCACTATCGACCCACACCGACCCGTCCATCCGCTCAATCAAGCTTTTGGTGATGGTAAGCCCAAGCCCAGTGCCTTCAAACTTGCGGTTCGCGTCCGACTCGACCTGATTAAACTGGCCAAACACATGGTCAAGCTGATCGGCAGGGATGCCAATGCCCGTATCTTCGACCGAGATATGCAATTGCTGTTGGCCGGGATCCGTTTCCAGCCCGACAATCCGGATCAGGACATGACCTTTTTCAGTAAATTTCACCGCATTGCCGACAAGGTTGGTCAAAATCTGCCGCAAACGCCCGGCGTCGCCGACAAAACGGGTTGGCAAAAACAGATCATAATCAATCATCAGATCCAGCCCCGCGGCGCGCGCACGCGGTTGCAGCAGCATCGCCACCTCATGGATAAGGCGTTCCAGATCAAAGGGTTCGGGGTGCAGCGTCAATCGTTCTGCCTCAATCTTGGAATAATCAAGGATGTCGTTGATGATCACCAACAGCGCCTCACCCGAAGACCTTATGGTTTCCGCGAACAGGCGTTGTTCGTCATTCAACCCGGTGTCACACAGCAATTCGGCCATCCCCACCACACCATTCATCGGGGTGCGAATTTCATGGCTCATATTCGCCAGAAAGGCGGATTTGGCCCTGTTTGCCGCCTCAGCCGCCTTGCGGGCCACATCCAAAGCGGCCTGCTGTTCTTTTTGATGGGTGATATCAACGCGCAGACCGACGCGGCCACCATCGGGGGTAGGTTGTTCCAGCACGCGCAGCCAGCGACCGTTTGCCAGCAGTTGTTCCCGTTCTTCGGGGCCATCAAGGGGGCGGCCGATCCGGGCTTCCAGCCACGCCTCTTCTTGGCCGATGGCGTCCACAAAACAGCCGGCATCAAGGCCCGCACGCAAAATGGTTTCATAGCTGGTGCCCGGCTGCATCTGCGCAGCGCTTTCCGGGTAAATTTCACGGAAACGCTGATTGCAGGCCAGCAACTTTTCATCCCGATCAAACAGGACAAACCCATCTGGAATAGCCTCTAACGCCGCCCAAGTGCGCATCTGTTCGGTGATATTCAGCGCTACGCACACCATATCACCATCACGCGCCCGCCGGTCAACAAGACGCAACCACTCGCCAGTGATGGTTTGCACCACTTCGGGGGGGATGGGGTCACTGTCCCAACGGGCCAACATACGCTCCACCCATTCCTCCGGGCTGGCATCGCCAATATCGGTCATTCCTTCCTCGGCCGTAAGGCGCAAAATCTCTCGATACGGCGTGCCGGGGCCGACGTTATAGTCCGCATAGGGGGCAAGATAAGCGCGATTTGCCACCAAAAGCCGTTGTTCGTGGTCAAACACGGCAAAGCCATCGTGCAGCGCGTTGACAGAATCACGCAGCCGCCGTTCCGCCATTACGGCCGATGTATGCGCCGTTTCCAGATCTGATAAAAACCGTGAGTTCTGACCTTTCAGCATCTGCGCCTCGGTCACGGCGGCTTTGGTGACATGGCGCTGTTCGACAATCTGTTCCGATAAAGCGCGCGCATGCAGCGCCAGTTTTTCATTGGCGGCAAAGAGTTCGCGCTGTTTTTGTTCTAAAAGCCGTTCGGCGGCCATGCGGGCGCGCCGTTCCTTTGCCAGCCTGTCTACAATATCCATACCCAAACCAACCGATGCCCCTTGTCGTTGCCTGACACTCGCTGATCAAGATGAACCGAAGGTTAACAGGCCTGCGATTTGGCAGACTCCTTGCCTTTGCAAAGCACCTCGTGTCAGGATTGGTGCAGGCTTGCGGGCTTTGGCAGAACGCTGAAGGCTGCGATTGGTTTAGGGGTATTGATGATGTCGCTTTTGAAGAATTTAGGGTTCACAACCGTATTGGTTGCCGGTTTGGCGATGGTGCTCCCCAGCCTTGGCACGGCGCAAACCCTGATCCCGGAAAAGCGGTTCTTGATGACTCGCGATGCGGATTTGCCGGGCGGTGACATCGCATCCTTGTTCGATACCACATTGGAATCATGCCAAAAAGCTTGCGTGTCCAACGCGTCTTGCACCGCGATCACCTTCAATTCCCGCAATGGCTCCTGCTTTTTGAAATCAAACCCCGACGCCCCTGCGGATTATGCGGGTGCGTTTTCGGGCCTTGTTGTCCCAACCGCCCCTTGGGCCACGGATTTGGCCAAAACCCGCGCCGCTGATCTGGCGTTTTTGCGCCCCTCCGACTTTGACGCAGCCCTTGCGCAAGCGTCAGGTCTGGGCATGCAGCACGTGACCGGCCCGTGGAGCGCGCGCGAGCATTTGGACGCCGCTGCAAATGCCGAAGGGCGCGGTGATCCACGCTCTGCCAGCGCCTATGTGGGGGCTGCGCTGAACATCACGGATGCGGCGCTGGATTGGGCCGAATATGCCCGTCTTTTGGGTGCTGCCGCAAACCGCGATTCTTCGGCCAAAACCGAACTTCAGCGGCGCGCAATGTCTGCCACAGTCAACGGCTATCTGCGGGCCGACACAGCGGGGCTGCGCCATACGCTGCTGGCTGACATGGCTGACCTTTTGGAAAACCTTGGCCGCGGCCGCGATATGGTGCCAGCCCTGCGCTTGGCCCAAGAGATCCAAGCCCGCAGCGATACCGAAACTGCCCTTGATACTGCGATTGGCAAATACGGGTTTCGGGTGACCGAGCATGATGTGCAATCTGACAGCGCCCGCCCCCGCATTTGTGCAACTTTTTCTGACGAACTGGCCAAAACGGGCGTGGACTTTGAAAAATTCGTGCAGATGGATCAATCAGGCCTGACGGTTGAACGTGCAGGCGATCAGATGCTCTGTGTCGAAGGGGTGACGCATGGCGAACGCCACAGCCTGACCTTTCGCGCGGGCATTCCGGCAGCAGATGGTCAAGTCACTGTAAAACCTGTCACAATCACCGCCTATGTGCGCGACCGCACGCCTGCCGTGCGCTTTGCAGGCCGGGCCTATGTCTTGCCAAAACTGGGCGAGGGGGCGGCTTTGCCGGTGGAATCGGTGAATGCCGCCACGGTGGACCTAACCCTTTACCGTGTGACCGATCGCAACATTCTGCGCGCTATTCAAGGCGACTATTTTGGCGACCCCATGCCCTATTGGCGCGAGGATGAGTTTACTAGCGGCGTGGGGGCGGAAATCTGGAAAGGCACAGCCGATCTGGCGGTGGAGGTGAACAAAGATATGACCACCCGCCTGCCGATGACCGAACCCTTGGCAGGCCAAGGTGCGGGGATCTTTGCGCTGCGTGCACAGGTGCAAGGCAAATCGGGGGATGAAATTGCGCCGGCTTGGCAGTGGTTTGTGGTGTCCGATCTCGGGCTTACCACCCTTAGCGGGATTGATGGTTTGCATGTCGTCGTGCGCAGTCTTGGCACGGCGGGGCCAAAGCCGGGTGTGGCCGTGGAACTCCTTAGCCGCAGCAATGAGGTGCTGGGCCAAGTGCAGACCGATGCGCAGGGCTATGCGATGTTTCCAGCCGCCTTGGCGCGCGGCACAGGCGGGCTTGCGCCTGCCATGGTGGTGGCCAAGGATGGCGGCGATGACATGGCGTTCCTGTCGCTGACCGACCCCGAATTTGACCTGTCAGACCGGGGTGTCGAAGGGCGCGAACCTGCCCCCCCGATTGATGTGTTCCTGACCACGGATCGCGGTGCCTACCGTGC
>CBDTUV010000092.1:0-9578 GCA_965363575.1 uncultured Pseudorhodobacter sp.
TCTTGTGCTGGTGGGTGGGGCGTCTGCGGCGGGTGCGCTGCTGATAACCCATGCGTATAGGTCGTGTGAGGCGGCGTTGGTGGCGCCGTTTGAATATATCTCTATGCCCTTGGCGATTATGTTTGGCTTGGTGATTTTTGACGAATGGCCGGACCGGGTGGCATGGCTTGGCATTGCGCTGATCTGCGGTGCGGGGCTTTATACGGTGTGGCGCGAAACCCGCGCGAACCCGACCGACCCGCCACTTGCATCGGTACCGGGAAACTTGCGATCGTCAGCCGTGGGCGGGGTTGAAACCGGTGCGGAGGGTGCGGATGCAAACCCCTGAGGCGGTGATTTTTGACATCGGTAATGTGCTGATCGAATGGCAACCCGAACGCTATTACGATGCCCGCATTGGCTCCGCGCGGCGCCAAGCGCTGTTTGCCGCCGTGGACCTGCACGCGATGAATGAGCGGATTGATGCGGGCGGGCTGTTTCGCGATACTGTCTATGACACGGCTGCACAAAACCCTGATTGGGCCACGGAAATTCGCTGGTGGTATGACCATTGGATCGGCCTTGCCTCTCCCCGGATAGACCATTCCATCACTTTGCTGCAGCGCTTGCGGGCCAAGGGTGTTCCGGTCTTTGCCTTGACCAATTTTGGCGATGACGCTTTTGCCTATGCCCAAACGCAGTATGATTTCTTGGCCGAATTTGACCGAGCCTATGTGTCAGGGCGGATGCAGGTCACCAAGCCAAGCGCTGCCATTTATGCGATGCTAGAGGAGGACTGTGGGATTGCGCCGAATGACTTGCTGTTTACCGATGACCGCGCTGAAAACATCACCGCGGCCAGCAATCGCGGTTGGCAAACCCATCTTTTTAACGGCCCGCAAGGCTGGGCCGACCGGCTGGTTGCTGCCGGACTGTTGACCCCAAAGGAGGCTACGCCATGACCATTGAAATCGTTCCAGCAGAGGCAGAAGCCGTTTTGAATTGGCACACTTTGACCGAGGCGCTAGAGGCCGGGCACCGCCTGCCGCGCGCCAAGGTGGCGGATAGTCTGCTCTACCGTGGCCCCGATACTTTGCTGAACCGGGCTGCGTGGATCGACGGGCTGGGCCAATTGGTCAAATGCGCCACGATTTTTCCGGGCAATGGTGCGCATGGTTTGGCATCGATCAATGGCGCAGTTACGCTTTATGCTGATCAAACCGGGGTGCTAGAAGCGCTGGTTGATTTTCACCTTGTGACCAAGTGGAAAACCGCCGGCGACAGCCTGCTTGCAGCCAAGAAACTGGCCCGCAAAGATAGTCGCAAGATTTTGTTGGTGGGGGCAGGCACGGTGGCCGCCACGATGATCGAAGCCTATTCCAGCAGCTTTACGGGTGCAGAGTTTTCAGTCTGGGGCCGTAACCCGGTGTCGACCCAAGCCTTTGCCAAAGCGCATGGCGTAACGGCGGTGACAGATTTAGAGGCTGCGGTGCGCGGCGCAGATATTATTTGCACCGCGACCATGTCAAAGGAACCACTGGTCAAAGGCGAATGGCTGCAACCCGGCCAGCACCTTGACCTGATCGGCGCGTATCGGCCTGATATGCGTGAGGTGGATGATGCGGCGATGGTCCGCGCGCGCCTGTTTGTTGATGCGCGGGCAACCACGGTGCATCATATTGGCGAGATTATGATGCCCATCGCCAGCGGGGCAATCACCGAAGGTCATATTGTCGCCGATTTTTATGACTTGCCAAAAGGCAGCTTTGACCGCCGGTCAGATGATGAGATTACTATCGCCAAGAACGGTGGCGGTGCGCATTTGGACCTGATGACCGCGACTTATATTTTGCACGCATGGCAGGGGCGTTAAAGGCCTTCAGTCGCTTTCTGGATCGACGCTGAAAGCGCTGCATAAAGGTTCGCGTAATCTTGGACGCGGGCCTTGATGTCGGGACGGCTGTCACAAATCTCGGACACTGATGTTTGGATATCGGCCTGCGCGCGCAGCATCTCGAGGTGTACGCGCGCAAGCATATTGGGAAAAGGCCGTTCGGCCAGTTGAAAGAAGTCTTGCCGTTCGCCGGGTTTGGTCAAGCGCTTGATCAGAGCGCGATCTTCCAGCAACCGGGTTGAGGTGCTGATACTGCCCCGGCTGACCTGCAATTCCCGCGCCAGATCGCCAAACGACATTGCCTCTCCATCAAAGAGTAACATCCCCAACACCCGACCAGCGACGCGGGGGATACCTTGGTTTTGGGCAATCAATCCGGTTTTTTCGATAAACTCGCTTCGCACGATGTGCATGGGTTTGGTCATGGCGCGCCTGCCTTTCGCGGCTGGTTCGCGCCCAAGACGGAAACGAGACCACTGCGCGCACGGGTTTTCAACCCGTTGATCACGCTGAACAAGGATGGCACAAACAACAGCGACAGCACGGTCGAAAGTAGCAATCCACCAATCACCGCAACCGCCATGGGCGCTCGAAATTCACCGCCCGGCCCGATGGCCATGGCGCTGGGGACCATGCCTGCAGCCATAGCGATGGTGGTCATGACGATGGGGCGGGCGCGTTTATGCCCGGCCTCCAGCATGGCTTTGTTCCGGTCAAAGCCGGATTCCATTTCGGTGATTGCAAATTCCACCAGCATGATCGCGTTTTTGGTCACGATACCCATCAGCATCAAAAAGCCGATGACAACCGACAGGCCAATGCCTGCGCCGTAAATATAAAGCGCAAAGATCGCCCCGCCGATGGCCAAGGGCAGCGACAGCAAGATGGTGACGGGAGTCATAAAGCTGGAAAACAAAAGGACCAGCACGACATAAACCAGCAATATCCCGGCCCCCATCGCCAGCGCGAATTGGGTGAAGATTTCGCCCATAATCTCGGCGTCACCGCCGGCTTTGATAGAGGTGCCTTCGGGCATATTGCTGGCCAGTGGAACGGCATCAACCGCCTTGGTCGCAGGCCCAAGCAAGGCACCAGGGGCAAGGTCCGCCTCAATCGTCGTGCGGAACTGGCGGTCATAGCGTTCGACCTGGGTGGGGCCGGTGGACAGCGTCAGTTCCGCCACCACGTTAAGGGGGACGGGGGCGCCAGTGGTGCTGGGAACCCGCAGTCCTTGCAGTTGGAACAGGTCATTGCGGGCGCGTTCCTCTACCCGGACGATGATCGGGATTTGGCGTTCACCCAAGGTGAATTTCGCCGAATTGCCCCCGGTTTCGCCCAAGGTTGCAATCCGCATCGTAGACGCAAGTGCCGAGGCCGACACGCCCATTTCGGCCGCAAGTTCCGGGCGCGGCGTTATCTGAATTTCGGGCCGGACGAGGGACGCTGCACTGCTGGCATTCATCACCTCGGGCAATTGGTTGATTTCAGAGGCAAGGGCGCGGGCGGCGGCGGCAGTGACCGCTGCATCATCGCCCAACACATTGACCGAAATATCGCGCTGCCCGTTTTCTTTGACCACAAAGATGCGGGCGTCAGGATAGGTTGACAGCCTTTGCGCGATATCCGCCGAAATCACAAAGGATGAGCGGTCGCGATTTTCCTTTTGGCCAAAGCCAACGATTAGGTTGGCCTTGGTTTTTCCAGCGCTGCCGCCGTCGACCAGCACCACCTCGACCTCGGGCACCTCGGCAATCAAAGCGCTGATTTCTCGCGCGGCGGTGCGGGTTTCATTGAGGCCAGAGCCGGGGGGCAGTTCAACCGACACCGCCGCGCGCCCGGTATCCGAGGCGGGTACAAATTCGGTTGGCAGCAAGGTCGCGGAATACAGCGAGCCTGCAAAGATGAAGAGGCCAAGGATCAAGGTGATGGTTCGATTGCGCAAGGTCCAGCCCAGCACGCGCATATAGCTGCGCATGACAAAGCCGTCCTTTTCTGTATGCTCGCTGATCCCGTCTTTCATGAAATATGCGGCCATCATGGGGGTGATAAGTCGGGCCACCAGCAACGAAAACAGCACGGCCACGGCCACGGTGATGCCAAATTGTTTGAAATACTGCCCTGCGATACCGGACATAAAGCTGACGGGAGCAAAGACGGCGACGATAGTAAGGCTGATCGCGATAACGGTCAGGCCAATCTCGCTTGCCGCTTCCTCGGACGCCTCATAGGCGGGTTTGCCCATTTGGATATGTCGGACGATGTTTTCAATTTCGACAATCGCATCATCGACCAAAATCCCGGTGACCAGCGTGATGCCAAGCAAGCTGACGGTGTTCAGCGAAAAGCCCATCATTTGCATGACGATAAAAGTGGGGATGATCGACAGCGGCAAGGCGACCGCGGTGATGATGGTTGCGCGCCAGTTTTTCAGAAACAAGAAAACCACGATGATCGCCAGCGCCGCCCCCTCGTACAAGGTTTCCATCGCGGATTTGTAGTTGCCTTCGGTATAGATCGTTGCGTCATCGATCAGGGAAAACGTGGCATTTGGGTATTCAGCTGCAAGGCTTACCAGTTTGCTTTTGGTATTGTTGGCGGCATCCAGATCGCTGGCTCCGGTCGCGCGAAACACGCCAAAGGCAACCACAGGCTGCCCGTTGAACAGGGCAAAACTGGTGGCCTCGGTTGACCCTTCGAACACTTTGCCAACCTGATCCAACCGCACAATCGCTCCCGATGCCAAGGTGATCGGCGTGGCGGCCAAATCGGTCAGCGTGGGTGCAGAGCCAAGCGCGCGGATGGAATAATCCTGCCCCGCCAGATCACCGCTGCCACCGCCAAGGTCTATATTGCGTTGCCGCAATTGAGTGTTCACATCCGTTGCCGTAAGTTGAAGCGCAAGCAAGCGGTCGGGGCTCAGCTCTACCTGAATGGCCTGTTCATTGCCGCCAATCCGCGCGACCTTGCCCACACCTCCAACGGTCGTCAGCTCACGCGCGACAACTTCGTCCACGAAATACGACAGCTCTTCGATGCTGCGGGTTGGGTCGGACACGGCATAGGTCAGGATCGCTTGGCCTGTCACATCGACGCGCTGCACATTCGGTTCCGTGATGGCGTCGGGCAGGTCGCCACGAACGCGGGTAACGGCATCTTTGATGTCATTCAACGCGCGGTCCGTATCGGTTTCCAACGCAAATTCAACGGTGATATTGGCCAGGCCATCCGTGGCCGTCGCAGTAACATGCTTGACCCCGGTCACATCGGATACAGCCGTTTCAACGGGTTTTATGATCTGGTTGGCAATTTCGGAAGGTGCAGCGCCTGCCTGACCAATGGTTATGGTGATGATTGGGATGTCGATATTGGGGAATTGCGTGACAGGTAGGCGGAAAAACCCGACCATCCCCGCAATGCATAGCACAAGAAATAGTGCCAAGGATGGGACAGGCTTGCGGATCGCCCAGGTCGACATGTTCATGGCTTCGCCCCCGCATTTGCACGCACCGGATTGATCCGGTCACCATCGCCAAAAAAGGCCCCGGCCTTGGCGATCACCAGTTCGCCTAATGTAAGGCCCGAAAGGATCTCGCGCGCGCCGTCCCATATCAGCCCAGCTGTCACATCGCGCTTTTCGATCAACCCCTCCTTGGACACCAGAACATAGGTGCCTTGCGCATCGGTCAGGACTGCGGCGGCAGGCACCGTGGGCGCATTGCGCGTTGCCGTGATGATCCAGCCACTGGCAAACAGTCCTTCGCGCAGACCTTTTGCATCGGTTTCAATGCGGATTTTTCCAAGCCGGTTTTGCGGATCAACTATCGGCGAAATGCGGCGTACAGTGCCTGTGGCAGCGCCAACGCTTGCAATCGACAGGTCAGCCGTGTCGCCGGTGTGGATGTCACCCAGCGCGGTTTCAACCACCTCTGCCTCAATCTCTAACACGCCACCTGTTATGATCCGAAAAATCGGATCGCCGCCCGAACTGGCGATGGCCCCTATTTGACCATTTCGCACCGAAACCAACCCAGCCACTGGTGCGCGCAAGGTAGCATGGTCAAGGTTTAACAAGGCGATATCCAACTGCGCTTGGGCCTGGGTCAACTGCGCCTCGGCCACCAACAGCCCGTCTTTGGCCGAGGCGAGGCCTGCGTCAGACGTGCGGGCCGATGCAATTGCTTGGTCCAAGGTGGATTGGGTCGCGCTGCCTGCCGTGAATAAGGCTTGCGTGCGGGTTAGCGCCGAATTGGCTTGGTCAGCCCCAGCGGCGGCCGAGGCGATTTGGCTGCGTGCCTGGCTGATCGCGGCCTTTATACGGGTATGTTCAGCCTGTGCTTGCGCCAGTTGGGCGGTCAGGTTTCGGTTATTCAACGTGGCCAGCACATCACCGCTTTCGACCCGCGCGCCAATATCGACGTTCAACGTTTCAATCGTAAAGCCGTTGACCTGTGGATAGATCAGCACTTCATCACGTGGCAACAGCGTTCCCGAAACCGGAACGCGGCCAATCACCTCGCGCTGTGTCACCTCGGCCACCGTGACAGTCGCCAGATGGACGGATGGTGGGGTGTCTTGCGCGTATGCGGGCAAGACAAGTATGGCCGCAATGGCGATGGCAAAAGCAGGGCGGAGATGCATAGAATCGGTCCTTTGATGGCGGTGTCGCCGTGGGGTGCGCCCCCTTTTGTTGCGGTAAATATCAGGTTTGGCAAAAGGTCAATATATTTCGTTCAGAATGAACTGAACGTTATTTGCGGGGCATTGTGCCCAAGCGCAATCCGCAATTGGCTGGCACTATCCTTGGCGAATTGAGGAGGATCGAAAGGATCGAACTCTCGCCCCTTACTTCGGCTCTTTTTCGCGGCTCAATAGCAGGCTGATCCGGGGCAGGGTGCCGGTCTCATGCCGGGTGCGGGATTCGAGCACCGGGCTGTTTTTCGACACCTTGCCACGGCTTTCGCGCAAAACGATATACAGACCGCTGGCCATGATAACGGAAGCGCCAATCAGGGTCATGCCGTCCGGCACTTCCTTGAAAATGAAAAAACCAAAGATCGCGGCCCAGATCATCTGGCTGTATTGCATCGGGGCCACGATGACCGCCTCGGCCGATCGGTAAGCGCTGATGATAAACAGGCTGGCGACAAAGCCAAAGGCGGCGATGATGCCGATCATGCCCAGATGTTCAATCGGCATTGGCTTATAGACAAAAGGCAATGCGCAGCCCAACACGACAAAGCTGGCGATCATCGGGAACAGCAGCAACACGACCGACCGTTCGTCTTGGCCAATCTTGCGCACGATGACCGAGGCAAGAGAGGAGCAGATCGCCGCAGCCAAGGCGGCAAGATGGCCCAAGCCAAGCTCTGCCCCGGTTGGGCGCAGCACGATCATCACTCCAATTAGGCCCACCACAATGGCAAGGCCACGGCGGATGCCAACCTTTTCGCCCAGAACGGGAATGGCCAACAACGTGATCATCAAAGGTGCCGCAAACAAAATCGCATAGGTTTGGGCAAGGGGCAGCACCGAAAACGCGTAAAAAGCAGACAGCCCGGTGATCAGCGTTGAAACAGTCCGCACCAGCATCCACCACGGGTGACGTGGCCGCAAGTTGCCATCATTGCGATCACCAATCAGCATGATCGCGACAAGCGGAAAGCTAAAGCAGACCGAGAAAAAGATGATCTGAACCGGCGAATAGTGCCCACCCAGAAACTTTACAAAAACATCATGCGTGGAGTAGATCGCAAAGGCGATCAGCGCCATCAGCGCGCCGCGCAGGTTTGATTTCACAATAGGCATTTTACATCTCGGTACGGCTTGGATTGGGTTGGTTTTGCGCCTGTTAGCGCTAATACGCAAGACCTGTGCAAGCTGATCGGCGCTAAAGTGGCGGCGAGGTGGCTTCGCGCGGTCGTTTGCCCTTGCACGCATGTGCAAGTCCGGCACTGTAGCGACACATTTGAAGGCAGGCTTATGACTGAAACTCCAATTCCAAAGCCGACAATGAGGCCCGTTTTGGGCATGTTTCTGGGATTTGTCGGCGTTGTGATTTTCGGCGCAACCTTGCCGGCGACACGGGTGGCATTGACCGGATTTGACCCCGGTTTTATCACTTTTGGTCGGGCCTTTTTGGCCGGGCTTGCCTCGGCTGCTGCCCTTTTGGTGGCGCGCAAACGGTTTCCCCGCCCGGATCTGCGGGCCTTTGTCCTTATTGGGGTTACGCTGGTTTTTGGCTTTCCCGGCTTTGTGAATGTTGCGATGCAGACGGTTCCAGCGTCGCATGGTGGGATTGTTCTGGGGGTTTTGCCGCTGTTGACGGCGGTCTTTGCGGCCTTGATTGGCGGCGAGCGGCCGGGATTGGCCTTTTGGCTGTGGGGGGCGGCGGGGGCGTCCCTTGTGCTTGCCTTTACCTTGCGGGGCGGTGGGTTTGTGCCTGGGATCGGGCATGTCTGGCTGGCATGTGCTGCCGTCACCTCAGCCTTTGGCTATGTCGTGTCGGGCAAGCTGGCACGCAAATTGCCGGGGTGGGAAGTCATTGCTTGGGCTTTGGTGTTGTGCTTGCCGATAACAGGCTTGGGCAGCTTGTGGGCATGGGACAGCGGGGTCCATGCACCAAACCATGCTGCCCTTTGGGCCATGGCCTATCTTGCATTTGGATCAATGTTTGCAGGGTTTTTCTTTTGGAATGCGGGTCTTGCGATGGGTGGCATCGCCCGTGTGGGGCAAGTGCAACTGCTGCAAACCTTTGTGACGCTGGGCATTTCAGCATGGCTTTTGGGCGAGGTGATCACACCTGTGATGCTAGCCTTTGCCCTAGCGGTGGCAGTGGTCGTTTGGTGCGGACGAAAAGCGCGGGTGGCCTGAACCACCCGCGCAAGAAATCAAAGTGACGCGTCCAAGGCCGCCACGATTACGTCGCCCATTTGGGCGGTGGTGATCGGTGTGCCACCCTCTTTGTCCATCAGATCAGCTGTGCGTGCGCCATCGGCAAGCACTTTTTCCACAGCCTTTTCCACCCGTGCCGCCTCATCCCCCATGTCAAAGGAATAGCGCAGCGCCATCGCAAAGCTAAGGATGCAAGCGATTGGGTTTGCCTTGCCTTGACCCGCGATATCGGGGGCAGAGCCGTGCACAGGTTCATAAAGCGCCTTTGGCCGACCATTGGCCTGCACTGCGCCAAGGCTGGCCGAGGGCAGCATACCCAAAGACCCCGTCAACATCGCTGCACAGTCCGACAGCAAATCGCCAAACAGGTTGTCGGTGACAATCACGTCAAACTGCTTGGGCCAGCGCACCAACTGCATCGCGCCATTGTCGGCATACATATGCGAAAGCTCTACTTCCGGGTACTCGTGGTCATGGACCCACTGCACCTCTTCGCGCCACAATATACCGGACTCCATCACATTGGCCTTCTCCATTGAGCAGACCTTGTTGTTACGACGCTTGGCCAATTCAAACGCAGATCGCGCCACGCGGCGGATTTCATTGGTGGTATAGCGCTGGGTGTTCACGCCAACGCGCCCACCTTCATTATCCGGGAAAATTCCGCGCGGTTCGCCAAAATACACACCGGATGTCAACTCGCGCACGATCATGATGTCCAGACCCGCGACGATTTCCTTTTTCAAGGATGAAAAATCGGCCAGCGCGTCAAAGCACTGGGCCGGGCGCAGGTTGGAAAACAGATCCATTTCCT
>CBDTUV010000093.1:0-9508 GCA_965363575.1 uncultured Pseudorhodobacter sp.
GCCAGCGCGTCAAAGCACTGGGCCGGGCGCAGGTTGGAAAACAGATCCATTTCCTTGCGCAAGCGCAGCAAGCCGCGCTCAGGTTTCACCGAGAAATCCAGCGCGTCGTATTTCGGGCCACCTACGGCACCCAGCAAAACGGCGTCTACCTCCATCGCGCGGGCCATGGTTTTGTCATGCAGCGGTGTACCGTGCTGATCATAGGCGCACCCGCCGACCAAATCTTCGGACACATCGAAATGCACGCCGCGTTTGTCACCAAACCACGCGATGATCTTTTTGACCTCGGTCATGACTTCGGGGCCGATGCCGTCGCCGGCGAGGATAAGAAGGGAAGGATTGGCCAAGGAACGCTCCTGCACTTAAAGGATTGAGTTGCGTTTGGCCTAGCGTTTCAGGCGGCTAGGGTCAAGATGGCCAAGGTCAAGATAAGAAGGGTCAAGGCAGCGTGACATCCACCCAAACCGGGCGATGGCGGGACGCGCGCGCCAATGTGGCGGCATTTGGGGCGCCATCATCGGGCCACATAACGCCGGCACCATTCACGCGCAGATCGGACGAGGGCAGCACAAAGTCCACGCGCAGCCCGCCAAAGTCATATAGCGCTGTGTCCAGTGCAGGGTCGCCCTTTTGCGCAGGTTCCACCCGGCTATGGGTGCCTTTGGGCGCGGGGTCTTGGATGCGCGGGTCGGCCAGCAGGGCGGTAATCGCCCCATTGCGGCCATCGCCATCGACGGGATCAAGGTTGGCATCGCCCAGAATGACAAAAGGCATTGCAGGCGGCTGCATAGGTAAGGCCCCATCCAATAAGGCTTGCCAAAAGGCGGTTTCATCATGGTTGCGCCGCCCATTGCGATCTTTTGGGCCGTCGAACACCGGGGGGGTCGCGTGCCAGATCAACAGATGCAGGCGCTGATCATCGGGCAGGATGACAGGCACATCCCAATGCGCGGTTGTGGACAAACGCTGGACGCGCCGCATGGGCTTTGTAAGGCTGTCACCGATCAGGTTGTTCGGTAAATCTTGCCACAAAAACCCGCTGAAATCGCGAAAGCCCGCCTCGTCTATCGCCAAGCGTGAGAGGATGGCCGCCCCCCCTTGGCCCGCGAAATAGCCAAAGCCTTGCGCATCGCGCGGCCCGCCCATCCTGCCATCGCCGTCCATATCAAAACCCGTGGCCATGCCAGTATTTGGCCGCTTGGCAAAGCGGTAAGGGTAGGGCGAACCTGCGGTGGCCAAAGCATCGGCAAGGGCGGATAGGGCGATCAGATCATAGTCATAGTCAACATCTGTCAGCACAAGAATATCGGCATCCAGATCGGCCAAAACCGCCACCACCGCAGCAACCTGTGCATCCTGACCCGACAAAATATCGCGCAGTAACAGGCCCGGCCCTTTGCGGCTTAGGTCCGCCTTATAGGTCGCAATTCGTAAATCTGGGGTCTGTTCGGCAAGGCCCGGTTGGGCCAGACATAGCGCTGCGGCAAGGGCCAGTCGTGCGATCACGCGGCGAAATATCCCGGCACCGCCGCGCCGGAACTGCGGTCCCGCTTGTTGCGGATCATCCCGGCGATACGGGTCATGGCGATGCCGCGCATGAACAACGATGCCGGCAAAAACGCCCAGAACGCCATCACCCAAACCAAAGTTTGTGGATAGTGCAGATCAATTGCCCCCAAACCCATGCCACCCAGCTTGAAACCCGTTGGGATCAAAAACGGCAACAAGAACCCCATCACAAGGTTAAACCGCGAATCGCGTTCCAACCGTGCCACCACATCGCCCCCCACCGTCGGGTCAAACGTGGGCAGGTTGGTCCATACGTTGAACGCGCCGTTTTTCGATGGCCAATCAAAGATCCGCAAGATCAGCGCGAAAATCGCCAACGCGACAATGGAGGTAAGGTAAGCCACGCCTGCCGCTGACCGCACAGCAACGACATGCGCTGGCGTACTGTTTTCAGCCAAGGTCAAGGTGACAAGCCGAACAGGCGAATAAGGAAAGTCGAGCGATTGGCCAATTAATACCCCCAATGCCTCAAACAAACGCGCCAAAGTGGACGGAGCCTCGCCACTACGGGCCATGATTGACAGGAAAAACACGATGGACAAAAGCATCAAAAATCGCGTGCGATTGTAAGGCGGGGCATCGCGGAATTCGATCAGTCCGGGATAGGTCGCATTGTATTCCACAAAGGTCAAAATGCCTGCAAACAGGGCAACAAGGGCCACCATCTGTTTGCCATCTGCCGTCACGCCCGGCAATAATACCGATGGCGTGGCGATAAGCACCATAACCATGAAAGCACGCGTTAACGCACCTGTGAATTGTGAAAGCACTGCTGCTCTACCCTCATTTGAGGCAGGAGCGATACGACGCCGCTCCTTTATCCCCATCATTTCCCGCACTTTGTGGCGGACTGCCTTAATCTTGCCCAAATTGTGCCTTCTTTCGGAATCTGTCGCAACCATTGCTGTTACGAAACCAAAAGTTTGTGGCGTATTAGCGGAAAATGTGTCGCTAGATTGCATCAAATTGTGGTTAAAAAAAGGGCCGCCTGTGTGGCGACCCTATATATAGTGTAAATGGTTGCATTCAGACCCAAGGGCGCAACGTGGCCGCCCGCGCCTCATAACTATCAATGCTGGGCGCTTTTTCCATCGTCAGGCCAATATCATCCAACCCATTCATCAAGCAATGCTTTCTGAACGCGTCCACTTCAAAGGCAAAGCTTTGACCATCGGATGTTGTCACTGTCTGGCTTTCCAGATCCACGGTGATGCGGGCGTTTTCGCCGCGACGTGCATCTTCCATCAAAGTGTTGACCACATCTTCGGGCAGCACAATCGGCAAGATGCCGTTCTTGAAGCAGTTGTTGTAAAAGATATCGGCAAAGCTGGTCGCAATGACCGAACGGATGCCAAAATCCAACAACGCCCAAGGCGCATGTTCACGCGATGACCCGCAGCCAAAGTTGTCACCCGCAATCAGCACCTCAGCTTTGCGATACGCAGGCTGGTTCAGCACAAAGTCAGGAATTTCCTGCCCGTCCAACGTAAAGCGCATTTCATCAAACAGGTTCGCGCCAAGGCCCGACCGCTTGATGGTTTTCAAAAACTGCTTGGGGATGATCATATCGGTGTCGATATTGACCAGTGGCATAGGGGCCGCAACCCCGGTGAGTTTGGTAAACTTTTCCATTATCCGGGTCCCTTATGCGTTTTCAGAGGCGAATGTGCGGATATCGGTCAAATGCCCGGTGATCGCAGCAGCAGCGGCCATGGCAGGCGACAGCAAATGCGTGCGCCCCCCGCGGCCTTGACGCCCTTCAAAGTTTCGGTTGGATGTGGCGGCACAACGCTCACCCGGTGCCAATTGGTCTGGGTTCATCGCCAAACACATGGAACACCCGGCCAGACGCCATTCAAAACCGGCATCAAGGAAAATCTGGGCCAAACCCTCTTCCTCGGCCTGTGCGCGCACAAGGCCAGATCCGGGCACAACCATCGCGCGCATGCCCTGTTTGATTTTTTTGCCTTTCAAAACCGCCGCCGCCGCGCGCAGATCTTCGATCCGGCCATTGGTGCAAGACCCGATAAACACCGTGTCGATCATGATATCGGTTAGCTTCATCCCCGGCGTCAGACCCATATAGTCAAGCGAGCGTTGCACCGCCTCAACCTTGCCGCCTTTGAAATCGGACGGCGCCGGCACGGTCGCAGTGATCGGCAAAACATCCTCGGGGCTGGTGCCCCATGTCACCACCGGCGCGATATCTTCGCCGCGCAAGGTGATAACCTTGTCGAAATGCGCGCCTTCATCGGTGAACAGAGTTTTCCAATAGGCAAGCGCTGCCTCCCAAGCTGCCCCTTTCGGCGCGTGCGGGCGGCCCATGCAATAGGCAAAGGTTTTCTCATCCGGGGCAATCAGCCCTGCGCGTGCGCCGCCTTCGATTGCCATGTTGCAAACGGTCATCCGGCCTTCCATCGACAATTCGCGAATGGCTTGCCCGCAATACTCGATCACATAGCCTGTGCCACCAGCCGTTCCGGTTTCACCGATAACCGACAGGGTGATGTCCTTGGCGGTCACGCCGGGGCGCAATGATCCGGTGATCTCTACCTTGAAATTCTTGGCCTTGCGCTGGATCAGCGTTTGGGTGGCCAGAACATGCTCTACTTCTGATGTCCCAATGCCATGGGCCAACGACCCGAACGCGCCATGGGTCGCGGTATGGCTGTCGCCGCAGACAACGGTCATGCCAGGCAAGGTCCAACCCTGTTCAGGGCCAACGATATGCACGATGCCTTGGCGCACATCCGACACAGGGTAATAGTGCAGACCAAATTCCTTGGCGTTCTTGTCCAAGGCTTCAACCTGAATACGGCTGTCTTCGGTCATGGTTTTGGCATTTGCCCGGTCCAGCGTGGTGGGCACGTTATGGTCCGGCACCGCGATGGTTTTTTCAGGTGCGCGCACCGAACGTCCGGTCATGCGCAGGCCTTCAAACGCCTGCGGACTGGTGACTTCATGCACCAAATGACGGTCGATATACAGCAAGCAGGTGCCGTCTTCGGCTTGGTCGACGACATGGTCGTCCCAGATTTTATCGTATAGGGTACGAGCGTTCATGGCTCTGATCTCTCATATAGCTAGGGAAATATGGGGTTCGGGCTGCGCCGAGCAAATACATGCCCGTGCATAGACATCACGCTGCGATCAAAGTCGCGCAAGCACAGACCTGCTTTGGCCAAAAAACCGCCAAGGCAACCGCGCGCGTTCATCAATGTCAAAAAATCTGATCATTTCGCTGTTCTACCTCTTTCTTTAGGGCGGGGCAATATGATTGGCATTGGCACGGGTGGGGGGTAAGCTGACCAAAACCAACCGTAATGTATTGGAAAAATAGGGCGCCATGGATCCACTCAACCCAATTAGCCCTGAAATTTTAGATGCAACACAGGGATTGGTGGCACAGGGCGAGGCGTTGATCCGATCACTTTTGATTCCGTCGCGCCTGTATCAGGTCGCAGGAATCGTTGCTATTTTTGTGCTGGCCAAGCTGCTGCGCGTCTTTGTCTCGCGGCGTTTGATGGGCTGGGTACGTGCGCAGGTCGGGATGCCAAAATGGCAACTGCGCTATCTGGTGACGATTGATCGCAGTTTGACGATGATGATCTTTACGTTGCTGAACTGGGCAATCTTTTGGACGATGCGGCAAATCACATGGCCGTCTCGCAGCCAATTGTTTGAGGTGGCCGGTACCATTGGCCTGATGCTGCTGATCGTGAATTTTGCGTCAAAGCTGATCGGCAATCGCTTTTTGTCAGGCATTGTGGCGTGGGGGGCTGGAATCTGGGTCGTCTCGGTGGTCCTTGGGTTCGACGCAGGCGTTTTGTCGTTTCTGGACAGCCTTGCCATCACTTTTGGTAACTTCAGGCTTTCGGCCCTGACGGTTATCAAGGCGCTGATCGTGACTGGCGGCCTTGTTGCGGCGGCCCGTCTGCTGACCAGCGGTGCCAGCAGTCGTATCCGCAAAAATCCTGATATCAGCCCATCTATGCAGGTTCTTGCAATCAAGGCGTTGCAGCTGTTCTTGTTTGGCGGCGCTATTTTTATCGGCCTCAAGGCGGTTGGGTTTGACCTGACAGGCCTTGCCGTTTTGTCGGGTGCCATTGGCGTAGGCCTTGGATTTGGTTTGCAAAAAGTGGTGTCGAACCTTGTGTCGGGCATCATCATTTTGCTGGATAAGTCGATCAAACCGGGTGACGTGATTTCGCTGGGCGAAACCTTTGGCTGGATCGAAAGCTTGGGCGCGCGCTATGTGTCGGTCGTCACGCGTGACGGCAAGGAATACCTGATCCCGAACGAGGATCTGATCACCGGCCAAGTGGTGAACTGGTCCCATTCCCATGAATTTGTCCGCCTCGATCTGTTCTTTGGCACCGCCTACAACGATGATCCCCACAAGGTACGCAAACTGGCAATTGAGGCCGCAAGCCGCGTCAACCGCGTGCTAACGAACCGCCCCTCGGTGTGTCACATCGTGGGATTTGGTGACAGTTCGGTCGACTATATCCTGCGGTTTTGGATCAAAGACCCGGCCGAAGGTTTGACCAACATCCGTGGCAATGTCTATTTGGCGCTGTGGGATGTGTTCAAAGAAAACGGCATCTCCATCCCCTTCCCGCAGCGTGAGGTAAAGCTGTTGAACGGGGACAAAGCCGATGCCCAAGCGGCGTTTATGGCTGGGCAAGACTAAACGTTTGCCCTGTTGCCAAATCTTGAAAGCTCGCGAACTTGCCATGTTCAATGTCGCGCTGGCGGCGTTCAAGGTCATAAAGGCTGACGGCTTGGTCCAAATAGCCACGCTCTACCTCTTGGCGGCTTGGCTGGCGGGGGAAGATGCGTCTTAGAAAAGTCATGCTATGCTCCGGTACTCCCCTCCCGTGATGAACATATGCGTCAGTGCAATGGGTTTGAGTAGGGTCAAAAATGACAACCCGCTTTGTGTCTGATGCATAGGACGCGAATCGGCGGCCCTGTAGCTTTGGGCCGGTCATCTGTAGTCGCGACCGCATCAAAGGCAGTGCGATTGTGCTAATCTGGCCTGTTTTGCGCGGGCATCCCCTGTCTGAGCCGGAAACCTTGCATGCCTGGCGTGCTGATGGGTTGCGCATGGGGGCTGGCTGTGATTGAGGTTTGCGCCGCAAGGTGATATCTTGCGAACAATGCCCGGCGCCGGGGGTGTTGTGATGGTATGACAAGGCTGGCGCGTGATATTCTGGAGGACAATGTCCTGTCTCATTCTGATCCTGCGACCGGCTTGCCGGTTGGGCCAAGGGCGCCGCGTATGACGGCCCAGGCTTCTGCTGAACCCCAACCCACATCCGAAGAGCTGTTGGCCCGTGTCATCGCCTCGCTTGAGGATGACAAAGCCGAGGAGATCGTGGAAATCGATCTGCGCGGACGTTCAGACATGGCCGATTATATGGTCATCGCATCTGGCCGCTCTTCGCGTCAGGTTGCATCCATTTCTGAAAATCTTGCCGACCGCATGAAGCAAGATTTCGGTATGATTTGTAAAATGGAAGGCAAAGAAACCGGCGATTGGGTGCTGATTGATACGGGCGATGTTATTGTCCACGTCTTTCGCCCCGAAGTGCGGGAGTTTTATGACCTTGAAAAAATGTGGCAGCCCGGCGGCCACATGGGCATAGGCGTGCGCGAGGAAGACTGATGCGGGTGCATCTTTGCGCTTTGGGGCGGTTGCGTGCTGGCCCCGAGCGTGACTTGATCGACGATTACGTCACCCGGTTCAACCGGACGGGCCGGGCCTTGGGGCTTGGCCCTTTTGCTTTGTCCGAGGTGGAGGATCGCAAAGGTGGCGGGATGGAAGCCGAGGCGGCATTGTTGGCCCGCGCCGTGCCAACCGGCGCTTTGACGGTGGTGATGGACGAACGCGGCCGCACCCTGACCAGCCCGGAATTTGCTGATCAGCTTGCCAAATGGCGCGATGCGGGGCGACAGGATGTGGCGTTCTGCATCGGTGGTGCCGATGGTCTTGCCCCGTCCTTTCGCGATTCCGCCGATTTTGCCTTGTCCTTTGGCGCGATGGTTTGGCCGCATATGTTGGTCCGCGTCATGTTGGCCGAACAACTTTACCGCGCAGCGTCCATCCTTGCAGGAAGCCCTTACCACCGGGAATGACGCTTGCAGGCCATGCAGCACCTGCCTAACCTGACCCCCAAATAGGGGGCGTTATGGCCAATATATCACTGACAGAGATTGAGGCGACCACCGCCCAAGCCTTGCGCCAACACGGTGCCGCCGATTGGGTCGCAGCAGCCGTGGCGCTCGCGGTGCGCCGGGCCGAAGAAACCGGCAATGTAATTTGCGGCCTCTATTATCTTGAAAGCTACTGCTTACAACTGCGCTCCGGTCGGGTGCAGGGCAGGGTGGAACCTGTTGTAACCACCCCCCGCGCAGGCGTTGTGCAGGTTGATGCAGGCTTCGGCTTTGCCCAAGCGGCGTTTCAGCGCGGGATGGGGCAGGCGGTACAAGCGGCGCGTGACAACGGCATCGCGACCTATGCGGTTTGCCACGCCCATACCTGCACGTCATTGGGTTATTTCACCGAACAAATCGCGGCCCAAGGCCTGATTGCCATTGGCATGACCAACGCGACCCCGATTGTGGCCGCACCGGGCGGGGCCAAACGGTTGATCGGCACCAACCCCATTGCGTTTTCCGTGCCGGATGGCAATGGCGGCCGCGCTGTGCATTTCGATTTTTCCACATCCGCTGTGGCCTTGGGCAAAATCACCATGGCGGCAGCTGCGGGGGACTCCATTCCTTTGGGTTGGGCGGTGGATGCCACAAGTCAACCGACAACCGACCCAAATGCCGCCTTGAAAGGCGCGTTGGTCGGTGCGGGTGCGCACAAAGGTTGGGGCTTTGGGGTGATGGCCGAGGTATTGGTGGCAGGGCTAACAGGCTCGCTCAACTCGATCGACGTGGCCCCGCTCAAGACACCCGAGGGCAAACCCCATGACCTTGGCCAAGTCTATATCCTCATCGACCCTTCCCAAAACCCGGCCTTCTACGACCGACTGGCCCGCTTGCAAGAGGCGGTGGCAGAAGACCCCGCCGCCCGCCTGCCGGGCAGCATTCCGCGCAAATTTGACCCGGTCGCGGTGCCTGATGCGCTGTGGGCCTTGGTCACGGGCCTTGCCAATGCCGCTTGACGGTTGCCGATCCGCCTGTCTGGGCGTAAAACCAGCCCTATAGCGATCAAAAGGGCGCGCCATGACTGTTCCAAAACCCGTTGTCTTGTGCATTCTCGATGGTTGGGGCCTGAACCCAGACACCACCGCCAACGCGCCCGTCTTGGCCAATACCCCCAATTTTGATCGGTTGATGGCCACTTGCCCCCATGCCACCCTTATTACCCATGGTCCCGATGTTGGCCTGCCGCGCGGGCAAATGGGCAATTCTGAGGTGGGCCATACCAATATCGGTGCAGGCCGTGTGGTGGCGATGGACCTTGGCGCAATTGACCTCGCGATTGAGGAAGGGAGTTTCGGCCAAAACCCCCAGCTTTTGGATTTTATCGCGCGGTTAAAGGCAAGTGGCGGGACAGCGCATCTGATGGGCGTGATCTCGGATGGTGGCGTGCATGGCCATGTATCCCATGTGATTGCGGCGGCCAACACGGTAGCGGGTGCAGGCGTGCCGGTGGTTATTCACGCCATCACCGATGGCCGAGATGTTGCCCCCAGTTCCGCCCCTGACCATATGGCGCGGCTGCTGGCGGGCCTTGCCCCCGGCGTGCAAATTGCCACGGTGATCGGGCGCTATTGGGCGATGGACCGTGACAATCGCTGGGACCGCGTTGGACGTGCCTTTGACGCAATGGTCGCAGGCAAGGGCGACAACGCCCCAGATCCGCAAACCGCGATCACCGCCGCCCATGCCCGCGGTGAGACGGATGAGTTTATCGCCCCCA
>CBDTUV010000094.1:0-9422 GCA_965363575.1 uncultured Pseudorhodobacter sp.
GATGTAGGGATTGCGCTTGATCCCTCAACCATCGAAGCACAGGTTCAAGGCGGCATGATCTATGGACTGTCAGCCGCGATCAATGGCGAGATTACGTTTGAGGGCGGCCATGTGCAGCAAACCAACTTTCCCGATTATGACGGGCTGCGCATCGCGCAATGCCCGCCCATCGGGGTGAAAGTGCTGGAAAACGGCAGCAAAATTAGAGGGATTGGCGAGCCGGGAACGCCACCTGCCGCCCCTGCACTGGCGAACGCAATTTTTGCGCTTACGGGTCAACGCCTGCGCAGCCTGCCATTGAGTAAGTCCATCGACTTTGCCTAACCACGCTGGCGGCCGTTGCATAGTCGCCAGACTTTGGGCCGCCAAAATGCAATCCCCCTTTCCCCTGCCGCGATTTCGGTTAGGGTCAATGCATGCTGCGGATCAATAACGAAATCACCCTCGCGGATTGGGAACTGTCTGAAAACTTCACACGCTCTTCCGGTCCGGGTGGACAGAATGTGAACAAGGTTGAAACCGCGGTTGAGCTGCGGTTTGAGGCAGAACGATCACCCCACCTGTCCGGCCCGGTGAAAACCCGGCTAAAGCGGCTTGCCGGGCGGCGCTGGACATTGGACGGGGCCATCGTGATCCGTGCCGAGGAAACCCGCAGCCAAATCCGTAACCGCGAATTGGCCCGCGAGCGGCTGGTCGAGATGATCCGTTCGGCATTGGTCGCCCCCAAACGCCGCATCGCAACCAAACCAACATACGGCAGCCAAAAGCGCCGCCTTGCCGCCAAGGCCGTGCGCGGTACTGTCAAATCCCTGCGCGGCAAAGTGGAGCCTGATGAATGACCGAAACGATGCCCGAAACTATGGCCGACCGCCGCGCCCGCCTGATGGGGCCGAATGTGCCAACCTTTTACCGCACCCCTGTGCATATCGTGCGCGGCAGCGGTGTTTGGCTGTGGGATGCGGCGGGCAAGCGGTATTTGGATTGCTATAACAACGTCCCGCATGTGGGGCATTGTCACCCGGCGGTGGTGGCGGCGATTGCGTCCCAAGCGGCGGTGTTGAACACGCACACCCGCTATCATCATGACCTTGTACTGGACTATATCGAACAGCTGACCGCGCGTTTGGGCCACGATATTTCGCAATGCATCATGACCTGTACAGGGTCGGAGGCGAATGACATCGCCTTGCGGATGGCGCAGGCGGTGACGGGCAAGATCGGGGTGATTGCCACCGATAACACCTATCACGGGAACACGACTGCGACCTCTGCCTTGTCGTCGCGCCGCCCTCCGATTGGGGGCTATCCGGCCCATGTGCGCCGGGTGCCAGCGCCCGACAGTCTGCGCAATCCTGATCCGGATGGAAGCGTGTTTGCCGCCCAGATCAAAGCCGCGATTGACGATCTGAACGCAAGCGGCATCGGGTTTTCCGGCATGATGCTGTGCCCGGCCTTTGCCAATGAAGGTATCCCCACCGTCACCCCCGGCTTTTTTGCCAAAGCCGAGGCGGTGATCCGCGCGGCGGGTGGGTTGATTATGTGTGATGAGGTGCAGCCCGGTTTTGGTCGCATGGGCAGCCATTTTTGGGGGCATGAATGGTTGGGGATGACCCCCGATATCGTCACCTGCGGCAAGCCAATGGCCAATGGCCACCCGGTCGCCGCCGTATTGGCGCGCCCCGATGTGATGGCGGCCTTTCGCAATGCATTCGGTTATTTCAACACCTTTGGCGGCAATCCGGTGTCGGCTGCGGCCTGTATTGCCACGCTAAAGGTGATCGACGATGAAGGGCTGCAAGACAACGCTGCCCAAACATCGGCTTATGTAATGGACCGCCTGCGCAGCCTGCGCCACCCGCTGCTGGCCGAGGTACGGGGCGTGGGCCTATTCTTTGGTGCCGAATTTGTGCTGGATGCTGACAACACCCCCGCCACGGCATTTGTGGAGGAATTGGTCGAGGTGATGGTCGCCAAAGGCTTTATCCTCAACCGTATTGGCCGCGCCGGAAATACCTTGAAAATACGCCCACCGCTGCCTTTTGGGCGTGAACATGCCGATATGCTGATCGACGCGCTGCAAGATGCGCTGGCGACCACCCCGGTGCCTGCATGACTGTTCAGGCGCTTGCGATAGAGGCGGCGGCGCATTGGGGCGGCACGCCGATGGCCCTGATCCGCAACCGCGAAAATGCGGTGTTTCGCATGGCCCTGCCCAATGGCAAACACGCAGCGTTGCGGCTGCACCGCGTGGGGTATCAAACAACAGCGGCGATAGAATCAGAGCTGTGGTTTTGTGGGGCCTTGGCCGCGCGTGACCTGCCCGTGCCAAGCCCCTTGGTCTCGCAAAATGGCGCAGGGTTGGTGGCATTGCAGGCCGGGCGCATGGCATCGGCGGTGGAATGGTTGCCGGGTGCTGCGCTGGGTGAGGCGGGGGTGCTGTTGCCCGGAACGGCCCAAGATCAAGCAGCGCAGCATCACGCCTTGGGGCAAATGCTGGCGCGTATTCATAATGCGACCTTGGCGTTGGAATTGCCTGCCTCGTTTACGCGCCCGTCATGGGATATTGAGGGCCTTACAGGCGAAACCCCGTTTTGGGGCCGGTTTTGGGATCATCCCGCACTGACCGAACCCGAACGGCATCAAATGCAATCCGCGCGGGCCTTTTTGCGCGCCGCCTTGCAGGCCCATGCCAAAACCACGCCCCTTATGCCCATCCACGCCGATGTGCTGCGTGAAAATATCCTTGTGGATCGCGCGGCCCTCTCGCTGATCGATTTTGATGACAGTGGCATGGGCTTTGCCCTTTATGACCTTGGCACCGTTTTGTCGCAAAACCTGTATGAGCCTGCGTATCATGATATTCGCGCAGGCCTGATCGCAGGGTATCAAACCCTGCGCCCGGCGGACGCGCGGATGGTTGATGTGTTTACACTTGCGCGGTGTTTGGCATCGGTGGGGTGGACCATGCCGCGGCTTAGCCCAGATGATCCCATTATGCGCAGCCATATCAGTCGCGCGCTGCTGTGCGCAAAACTGGTCATGGCGTAAACGGCGAAAAAGCCCCTGTCAGACGATCACGTCCTGCGCTTCCTGCGCACCTACGCCGAACACCCGCTTATACCGCGCAATCTCCTCCGCAGGGCCCATCGCCTTGTTGGGATTGTCGGACAGTTTAACCGTAGGCCGACCATTGGCCGAGATTGCCTTGCATACAAGGCTGAACGGTGCGAGGGCGTCATCGGCCACCAAGCCACGGAAATCATTAGTCAACATCGTGCCCCAGCCAAAGGAAACCTTGACCCGGCCCACGAACTGACGGTGCAACTTTTCGATAATTTCAGCGTCCAACCCGTCCGAGAAAATAACCAGCTTCTCGCGTGGGTCTTCGCCCCGATCTTGCCACCACTTGATCGCGATTTCAGCGCCCGTCGCGGGGTCACCGCTGTCAATCCGAATGCCCGTCCATTTGGCCAGCCATTCCGGCGCGCGGTCCAAGAACCCTTTGGTCCCGTAAGTGTCGGGCAACATGATGCGCAGATTGCCGTCATGCTCTTCATGCCAATCGGCCAGCACCTGATACGGGGCTTGGGCCAATTCCGCATCACTGTTCGCCAAGGCACTGTAAACCATCGGCAATTCATGGGCGTTTGTGCCGATAGCCTCCACCTCACTGCGCATGGCGATAAGGCAGTTTGACGTGCCGGCAAAGGCGCTACCAAGGCCCTCTTGCATCGCCTGCACGCACCAATCTTGCCACAAAAACGAATGGCGGCGGCGGGTGCCAAAATCAGCGATGCGCAGACCTTCAACCTTACGCAGACGTTCAATCTTTTCCCACAGCTTGGTCATCGCGCGGGCATAAAGCACCTGCAATTCAAACTTGCCCATATGGCCCAGCACAGCGCGGCCCCGCAGTTCCATCAGTATCGCAAGTGCAGGGATTTCCCACATCATCACCTCGGGCCACTTGCCTTCAAACGTCAGCTCATACTGGCCATCGCGTTTTTCAAGGTGATAGGGCGGCAGGCGCAGGCCTTCAAACCACTCCATAAAATCGGGGCGGAACATCTGGCGCTTGCCGTAAAACGTGTTGCCGCGCAGCCAGGTGCTTTCGCCCCGCGACAGGCGCAGCGTGCGAATATGGTCCAACTGCTCACGCAGCTCTCCCTCATCAACGATATCGGCAAGACGGATAGATTTGGTGCGGTTGATCAGACTGAAGGTGACATTGGTATCAGGTTTATTGCGAAAAACTGACTGGCACATCAACAGCTTGTAAAAATCGGTATCAATCAGCGACCGCACAATCGGGTCAATCTTCCACTTGTGGTTATGCACCCGCGTCGCAATATCGACCATGATCGTTCACTCCTTGCCGTTCCCTGCGGTTAAATCAAGCCGTCTGCCACTTGTCCAGCTTGGCGAAGCCTGTAGCTTTCGTTACAAGGGGGCCGAACACAGCCACAAAGGGGCATGGATATGAGCGCGAAAGTCTTTATCGACGGCGAAGTTGGCACCACGGGCCTGCAAATCCGGGACCGCCTGCAAGGGCGCAAAGATATCACGCTGATTTCCCTGGCCGAGGATCGTCGAAAAGACCCTGCGGCACGGGCCGAAGCCTTTGCACAAGCAGATGTGGCCATTCTGTGCTTACCCGATGATGCGTCGCGTGAGGCGGCGGCGATTTGCGCCACTCTGCCGACACGGCTGATTGATGCCAGTACGGCCCACCGCGTGAACCCGGATTGGGTCTTTGGTTTCCCCGAACTGGCGGCGGGTCAACGCGCCGCGATTGCATCGGCAAAACTGGTATCAAATCCTGGCTGTTATTCCACCTGTGCCATTGCCCTGCTGCGCCCGCTAACCGATGCGGGGTTAGTGGCTGCCGATGCCAATTTGTCGATTTTTGGCATTTCTGGCTATACTGGCGGTGGCAAGGCGATGATTGCCGAGTTTGAAAAGGGTGAAACCAATGGCGGCTTTATCTATGCCACCACGCAGCACCACAAACACCTGCCCGAGGTGATGCATTACGGCAACCTCAGCAAAACGCCGATCTTTGTGCCGGCCGTCGGCCATTATTCCCAAGGCATGATCGTTCAAATCGCGCTGCACGGCGCGAATGCCGCCGCTTTGCACTCGGCGCTGTCTGCCCATTACAGCGGCAGCCGTTTCGTGTCGGTCCGCCCGTTGGATCACGCGCAAGCCCGCGAAAACCCGCAGGCGATGAACAACACTAACAATCTGGAACTGTCAGTGTTGGGCGATCCGGCAGAAGGGCGCGTGGTACTCTCGGCTATTTTGGACAACTTGGGCAAAGGCGCATCGGGTGCCGCGGTTCAAAACCTCAACATCATGTTGGGCCTTGACGAAGGCGCGGGGCTTAAGCCGCTTTAGGCCAACACCACCCCAGCCGCTTTCATCTTACCAACCATGCCCGCCAATGACCCATCAAGGTCAATGGCGCGGCACAGGTCCATCCGCACAGTCACGTCAAACCCCAAACCGGCCGCGTCGAGTGCAGAAAACCCCACACAAAAATCGGTGGCCAGCCCGGTCAGCACCAACTTGGTTACACCGCGGCTGCGCAAATACCCTTCCAGCCCGGTGGGGGTTTTGTGGTCATTTTCAAAAAACGCGGAATAGCTGTCAATTTCAGGCCGAAACCCTTTGCGGATAATCATATTGGCGCGGTCTTGGCTTAGGTCTGCGTGAAACGCCGCGCCATTTGACCCTTGCACACAATGGCTGGGCCACAAAACCTGCGGGCCGTAGGGCATTTGAACCGTGCTATAGGGCGCAGCACCTGCGTGGTTGTCTGCAAATGAGGAATGATCCGCTGGGTGCCAATCTTGGGTCAGCACAACAGCGCTGAATTCGGTCATCAGCACATTGATTCCCGCGACAATGGCATTGCCGCCTGCAACCGCCAACGCACCACCGGGGCAAAAATCATTCTGCACATCAATCACAATCAGCGCGTTTGTCATACCCGTCCCCTTGGCTGCGTCATCTGATACCTTGCCTTTTTGCACGCGGCACGGCAAGACATTGCCCATGTTCACAATCGCCGCGCTTTATCATTTCACCCGTTTCCCCGACTTTGCCGCCTTGCAACAGCCGTTGCTGGCGCTTGGCCGGGCCAATGGCATCCGCGGGTCGCTTTTGCTGGCGTCCGAAGGGATCAATGGCACCATTTCCGGCGACCGCGCCGGGATTGATACCATGCTGGCCCATATTCGCGCGCTACCGGGCTGTGCCGCACTGGAACACAAGGAAAGCTGGGCGGAAGTGGAGCCCTTTGGCCGTTTCAAGGTACGGCTAAAAAAGGAAATCGTGTCGATGGGCCAGCCCAATATCGACCCGCGCGCGGCAGTCGGCCATTACCTGAACCCTGTGGAATGGAATGCATTGATCGCTGATCCCGACGTCGCCATCATCGACACCCGCAATGATTATGAGGTGGGCATCGGCACGTTTGAAGGGGCTATTGACCCTGAAACCAAATCCTTCCGCGACTTTCCGGCGTGGTGGCAGGCAAACAAACACCGCTTTCACAACAAGCGTATTGCAATGTTTTGCACGGGCGGGATTCGGTGTGAAAAATCAACGAACTACCTGCTGGGCCAAGGGATTGAGGATGTCTATCACCTGAAAGGCGGCATCCTGAAATACCTCGAGGAAATGCCGCAAGAGGAAAGCCGTTGGAACGGTGAGTGCTATGTATTCGACAACCGCGTATCGGTGGGTCACGGCCTTGTGCCCGGCCCCTATGCCACCTGCCACGCGTGTCGCCGCCCGATTGCCCCCGCCGACACGGCCCGCCCTGAATATGAAGAAGGCGTGTCGTGCCATCAGTGCAAGCATGAACACACCGATACCGACCGCACGCGTTTTCGCGAACGGCAAAAGCAAATCATGCTGTCCAAATCACGCGGCGAACGGCATTTGGCCGACGGATAACCGGCGCCGTTCATGACAATTTGGTGAGAATCCGCTGATCCGGGATCAAGGTAACTATGCGCACAGCGTCGTGCAGGTATAGTTGGACCCTTAATCCAATAGGAGCATTGCCCATGCGATTCGTAGCTAAAGCCTTGATTCTCGGCCTCGCCTTAACTGCAGGTGTCGCGATTGCCAAAGAAGGTGTCGAAGACCCGACCGTCAAAGCCCGGATGGATTTGATGAGCACGGTCGGCGCGAACACCAAGGTTCTGGGCGATATGGCGGGTGGCAAAGCACCGTTTGATGCCGCCGCCGCCGAGGCTGCCAAAACAGCTCTCGCCGCCGCTTCCACAAAAATTCCCACTGTTTTTGAAACCGAAGCAGATGATCCGGTGTCCGAAGCGCGTCCGGATATCTGGATGAATATGGAAGGTTTCGTTGAAAAGGCTAAAGGGCTGGAAACCGCCGCGGGCGCCATGGATGTGTCCTCGCTTGAATCCGTTCAAGCCGGGATGGGCACGCTTGCTGGCAGCTGCAAAGCGTGCCACAGCGATTTCCGCGCGAAAAAGTAACGTCGCACAGGATAAGAACGGCCAGTTTTGCACCCTGCAAGGCTGGCCTTTTTCCTTACCCGCAGGTGATCCGCGCAATCAGGCCGTTTTCATCCAGATAAATATCGACCCGATGGGAATTGTATTCCTGCGTCACCAACGCCCCGAATGGCACCACGCGGACTTCGGCGGGTATCTGAACTGTCCGCAGCATCCCTTCAGGCTGGCCTATCAAACCAGACAAGCTCTCTGCGCCACAGTTGTCCGGCTCGCGCTTTACCAACCCATTGTCGATGACCTGGGGCGGCACATAAACCGGCTCGCTGTCAGGCACAGGCACGCGCGCGCAACCAAAGCACAGCGACAGGACAACAAGCGAAAAAAGGTATTTCATCGGGACAGACTCGCACTATGGACGCCCCTATTTTGCATATTCTCTGGCAAAAGGACAGGTGCCACCGCGCCATTCCCCCTGTCACCCGGCGCTATGATCCGCTAGGGTCACCCGCAACAGAAAAAGGATCCCACGATGCCTGATCAACGCGCCCCACGGCTTGCCGTATTAATCGACGCCGACAATGTTCCCGCGTCCTATGCCGAGGCAATCTTTGAAGAGATTGCAGGGCTTGGAGAAGCGTCTGTCCGTCGGATTTATGGCGATTGGTCGGCACAGCGTTTGGGCGGTTGGGCGCGCAAAGTGGCGGCCTTGGGGCTTGTGGCCGACCAGCAGTTTTCCAATACCAAGGGCAAGAATGCGTCTGATATCGGGCTTGTGATTGCCGCGATTGATTTCCTACATTCGGGGCTGTTTGACGGGTTCGTTCTGGTCAGTTCCGACAGCGATTTCACCCGCCTTGCCGCCCGTATCCGCGAACAAGGCCTTGATGTGTATGGTATAGGCGAGAAAAAGACGCCTGAGGCGTTTCGCATGGCCTGCAAACGGTTCATCTATGTCGAAAACCTTAGCAGCGATGATACCGACGACCGCACCCCCGAACCTGCGCGCACAGCACAACGCCCTGATCGGGGCATGATGCCCGAAATGCCTTCCGAACCCACCCCCACGCGTGGCCCCAAAGAGGCGCCGGCCAATGCGATCCCCCTTATCATCGCCGCCATGCGCGCCATTGACCCCGAAGGCGAATGGTATTCGCTGGGCCAAATCGGCCAATATATAACCCAAGGCGCGCCCGATTTTGACACCCGCACCTATGGCAGCGGCAAGCTGTCGGACCTTGTGCGCAAAATCAGCCGGTTTGAGGTGAAACCCGGCCCCGGTGGTCAGCTTTTGGCGCGGGACGTGGCCTGATCCAAAGCCGCGACCAAGGCACCCATCGCTTGCCCGCAGTGTGTAATCGGCACAACCATGCCATAGGCCCAGCCTTGCTTGGTGCGCGCCAGTTCCAGCGCTTTGCCCTTGGCCAAACCCGGAATGACGGCCCTATCCAGGTGCGCGAACAAGGCAGATGCCAAAACCGCATCATCGGGGAAATGCACCTCGATGCCCATCCGCCGCTCATTCGCTTGGCGGATCAGGTGCAGATACACGCCATCCGCGCCAGCATAGTAAAACTGCAATATCTTGCGCTGGCTGTCCAAGTCCACATGCAAACCCTGCGGCAATTGAGGCCGCAAATCAGCATAGACTTGCTGCCAAAACGCCCGGTTGCGCGCAGCCTTTAGCGCCTTATCGGGGCTTGCGGCCTGCACATCACCCAGCCGCAGCGGGCCTCTATACCCTGCACCACCAACCGCCCGCCACGCAGCCAAATTCTGCGCCCATTCAGGATAGGCAAGCTGCATGGGCGTCGAATTCCAGAACTTATCTGGCCCAATGGCATGAACCAAAACCGCTTCCCGCACATCAGGGGCCACGACCGGATGGTCGAACCGCTCCTCCAGCAAATGCACCTCCAACGCGCGCGA
>CBDTUV010000095.1:0-9420 GCA_965363575.1 uncultured Pseudorhodobacter sp.
CGTATTGGGTGGATCGGGGATTGCGCCGATTGGGATCGCGACACTGGTCGGCGTCCCTGCCTACCTTAACGGCTATGCAGCTCTGCCGCTGGTTGGCGGCTTGATGGATCAAGGCATGGCGCCGGGGGCTGCACTGGCCTTTTTGGTGGCTGGCGGCGTTTCATCCTTGCCTGCGGCCATTGCGGTCTGGGCCTTGGTCAAGCCGCGTGTGTTCTTCCTGTATTTGGTGTTGGCGCTTATTGGGTCATTTGGCGCAGGCCTGCTGTTTCAGCTTTGGACAAGCCTGTAACCCATTGCCGAGATGTGATTTTGCATGAAAAAGCCCCGGTGTTTTCACCGGGGCTTTTGTATTTCGGCGTGCCGCGCGGTTCTAGGCGTTGGCGCGGTTGTGCTTGCGGGCCATGAAGGTTTTTGCAGTTTCCACGGCCACGGCGGCATCGCGGCAATAGGCATCAGCGCCAATGGCCTTGCTGAACTCTTCGTTCAGGGGGGCGCCGCCGACCATGACAATGTAATCATCGCGCATGCCTTTTTCTTTCAGCGTGTCGATCACGACTTTCATGTAAGGCATGGTGGTGGTCAGAAGGGCGGACATGCCAAGGATATCTGGCTGTTCGGCTTCCAGCGCCTCTAGGTATTTATCAACCGAGTTGTTGATGCCAAGATCGCGGACTTCAAAGCCTGCACCTTCCATCATCATGCCGACAAGGTTTTTGCCGATATCATGGATGTCGCCTTTGACGGTGCCGATCACCATTTTGCCCATGCGCGGTGCGCCTGTGGCGATCAGCAGCGGCTTCAGGATGGCCATGCCGCCCTTCATCGCGTTGGCGGCCAAAAGCACCTCGGGGACGAACAAAATACCGTCGCGAAAATCGGCGCCGACGATGGTCATGCCTGCGACAAGCGCTTTGGTCAGCGCGTCATAGGGCGCCCAACCACGGGCGATCAGGATGTTTACACCTTCTTCGATTTCCTCACGGAGGCCATCGTAAAGGTCGTCATGCATTTGCAGGACAAGTTCGTCATCAGAAAGTTCGGAAAGGATGATTTCGTCGTCAGACATCGGATGCTCCTGCGCGTGGCCCTGATTTGTGCATGGTCCCAAAGGAGGCAAACCACTTTTCGGTTTGCGACATAGGTTAGGTGAAAGCCGACACGCAGCGGTTTGGCGATGCGATTTACGCGGCTTTCAGGGGGGATGTATCAGCCGCGGCGGCCGCGACGTTCGCGCTTGGGCGCATTTGTGTCATCGCCCGTGCCATCCGAGGCCGAGGAAAAGCCGCCAAGCGCTGCCGAGATTTGTTCAAGCGTCGGGCGCGGGCCTTTGGGGCGCGTTTCGAGGGCGGCGCGCATGGCGGCAAGGTGTTCGGGCATGGTGCCGCAGCACCCGCCGATGATTTTGACCCCGGAATCGCGGGCCAGCACGGCATATTCGGCCATCAGGGCAGGGGTGCCGTCATAGTGGATATGGCCGTCATGGTATTTCGGAATGCCGGCGTTGCCCTTGGCGATCAAGGGGATGGGCGAGCCTTGGGCCGCAAAGCCGAGCATGGTGCGCATCAGGTCCGACGCGCCAACGCCGCAGTTTGCGCCGAAAGCCAGCGGAGGGTAGGCCAGTTTTTCGACCATATCGACCATGGCGGCCGAAGTCGTGCCCATCATGGTGCGCCCGGCGGTGTCAAAGCTCATGGTGCCGCACCATGGCATGCCGGCCAGTTGGGCGGCCTCGGCTGCGGCGCGGTATTCTTCGGGGGCCGAGATTGTTTCGACCCACAGCACATCGGCGCCGCCGGCCTTTAACCCTTCGGCCTGTTCGTGGAACATTTCCACTGCGGCCGCGTGGGTCAGGGTGCCCATGGGTTCAAAAATCTCACCCGTGGGGCCGACGGAGCCTGCGACCACGATGGTGCGGCCAGACGCATCGGCCACCTCACGCGCGATTTCGGCAGCGATGCGGTTAAGTTCTGCCACGCGGGTTTGGGCTTTGTGCAGTTTCAGGCGGCTGGCGTTGCCGCCAAAGCTGTTGGTCAAAAAGATGTCTGACCCTGCGTCGACAGCGCCTTTGTAGAGTTTGCGGATGTTGTCGGGTTTGTCGACATTCCAAAACTCGGGCGGCTCGCCAGCCTCTAGCCCCATGTTGAACAGGTTGGTGCCGGTCGCGCCATCGGCCAAAAGCCAGTCGCGGCTGTCCAAGAGTTTGGTGAGTGCATTGGTCATGTTCTGTCCTGCCTGCTGCCGAAAAGGGGCCGCCCGGTTTGGGGCCGCGTTATTTTCCACCGTATTTGCCACGGCTGACCGGTGGAGGCAAATTTAATTTGCAGGGGTTGGATGTGGCGCATGGGGTGTTGGCGGGCGCCGGAATGGGGCGCCCGCGGGACGGGGTCAGAGTTCGGCCATCAGCTGCGATTTGGCGACGGGCAGGTTTGCGGCCAGTTTCGCGCGGATTTCATCGGCGGTCACTTGGCCTTCGAGGTCGGCTGCCAGTTTGCGCACGACGTCTTCGTTCCCGGCCTCTTCAAAATCGGCGGCGACGACGGTCATGGCGTAATCGGTGGCGTCTTGCCCGGTTTTGCCCAAAATTTCGGCGGCCCAAAGGCCTGTCAGCTTGTTGCAGCGTGCTTCGGCACGAAATTGCATATCGGCGTCATGGGCGAATTTCGCCTCAAACGCTTGTTCACGATTGTCGAATGTGGACATGGTGGCCCTTTCCTTACGGTTGCTGGTCCTTGATATGCCCTTCCTGCGCCAATGCTGCAAGGGGGGCCGCAAGGGGGCGGGGTGTAAAAGCCAACGCTGGCTTGCGAGCAAGGCTGCCATACACTATAGCGCGAAGGGAATGGGAAAGGCCAACGGGCCGCCCCGCAGGTGTTAGGATAGTCGAGGATCAAATGGCGCGCCGCAAGAAAGTTTACGAGGGCAAGGCCAAGATCCTTTATGAAGGGCCAGAGCCGGGCACTTTGATCCAGTATTTCAAGGACGACGGGCTGGAGGCGGCAACGCCACCGCAAGCCACTGTCGAGGGCAAGGGCGTGTTGAACAACCGCTTGTCCGAATTTTTCATGGCCGGGCTGAACAGCATCGGGGTGCCGACGCATTTCATCAAACGCCTGAACATGCGCGAACAGATGGTGCGCATGGCCGAGATTTTGCCGCTGGAAATTGTGGTGCGCGACTATGCGGCTGGGCAGATGACCGAGCGGTTGGGAATACCGCTGGGTACGCCTTTGCCGCGCCCGATTGTGGAATATTACTTCAAGGACGAAAAACTGGGCAACCCCTTGGTATCCGAGGAACATATCGTTGCTTTCGGCTGGGCCAACCAGCAGGATCTGGACGATATTATAGCGCTTGCCTTGCGGGTGAATGACTTTTTGACCGGTGTTATGCTGGGCGCGGGCATTCGTTTGGCCGATTTCCGGCTGGAAGTCGGGCGCGTCTGGGAAGGTGATTTCATGCGGCTGATCGTGGCGGATGAGATTTCGCCTGACAGTTGCCGCTTGTGGGATATTCGCGGGCTGGACCTGTCGGAACGCGAAGACCAGCAGCGCGACCCTATTCCGCTGGCCGATGTCTATACTGAACTGGCGCGGCGGTTGGGGGTTTTGCCTACCAATGTCACGCATACAACCAAGCCGACCCTGATCAACTGAAAGGCCCCCAAAAATGAAAGCTCGTGTTCATATCATGCTGAAAGACGGTGTTTTGGACCCGCAAGGCGAGGCCGTGCGCCATGCGTTGGGGACTTTGGGCTTTGCGGGCGTCACGGGCGTGCGCCAAGGCAAAGTGATTGAGCTGGATTTGGCGGCTACCGACAAGGCGGCTGCCGAGGCCGAGGTCAAGGCGATGTGCGAAAAGCTGTTGGCCAATACGGTGATTGAGAAATACTCGATCGAGATCGTTTAAGCCCGCACTTGACCTGACCCCGCGCTTTGTTTCTTGATGGGGCAAAGCGGGGGGGATTTATGCGCGCAGCGGTTTTACGGACTTATAATGCAGACCTGAGCCTTGAGGAGGTGCCGGACCCCGCCTGTGAAGCAGATGGAGTGGTGCTAAAGGTGCTTGCGTGTGGCGTGTGCCGGTCGGATTGGCATGGCTGGGTCGGTGAGCATCCGCGCGTGAAGCCGGGGCAAATTCAGGGTCATGAGTATTGCGGCGAGGTGGTTGAGGCCGGGCCTTTGGCGACATGGCGGGTAGGGGACCGGTTGGTGGCCCCGTTTATTCTGGCTTGTGGTGCCTGCCCGGAATGCCAGTCGGGCAACCAGAATATATGTAAAACGCAGCGATTGCCGGGGTTTGTGGAGCCCGGTGCCTTTGCCGAATATGTGTCGGTGCCGTTTGCCCATAACCTTGCGCGCTTGCCCGAAAGCCTGTCACCGGTGGTTGCCGCGGGCCTTGGCTGCCGGGTGACGACCGCGTGGCACGCGCTGACGGGCCGTGCGGCGGTGCAGGCCGGCGAATGGGTGGCGGTGCATGGCACAGGCGGGATTGGGCTGTCGGTGTTGCTGCTGGCGCGGGCCTTGGGTGCGCGGGTTGTGGTGGTCGATGTGGTGCCCGAAAAGCTGACGCATGCGCTGGGCCTTGGGGCCGAGGCCGCGATTGACGCGCGGGGCGGTGATACGGCGGCGCGGATTGTGGAGATTACCGGGGGCGGCGCGCATGTGAGCGTGGAAGCCTTGGGGATTGAGGCCACGACCAATGCGTCGATTGAATGTCTGCGGCCCTTGGGGCGGCATGTGCAGGTGGGGATGCCCGTGGGCCATACCGCCCATATGCAGATCAATATGAACGCGGTTTATATGAAGAATTTGGCGCTGTTTGGCACGCGGGGCATGCCATCGTGGCGCTATCCGTCGCTGTTGGACATGATCACGCGGGGGGCGGTGGATATGACGCCGTTGATCGCGCGGGAGGTCGCCTTGTCAGATGCATCGGCTGAATTGCGGGCGTTTAATGGGCCGACATCGCCGGGGGTTGCGGTGATTTCGGATTTCTTGGGTTAGGCGGCGTTACGGGCTGGCAAAGGTTTTTTGCACCACGCGCAGCAATTGGCGGTGCAGTTTTGACGTGCGGTTGCGCAGGTGTGTGGCGGCATGGACGGGCTGGCGGATGATCGGCGCATCGGTGACAGCGCGAAAATTGCCCGTGGCGATCAGGTCATCGGCCATCACATCGAGCAAATAGGCTGATCCACCCAGTTTGGTCAAAAGGCCTGCGATGGTCGCAGTTTGGCCTGCGGCGATGGGGGCTTCTTGCAGTTCGGGCAGGGCCAAGCGGTGATGCGCGTCAAAGGCTGGGGCGAAATTGGCGCGGATATAGGTGGCGGGACGCAGGCCTGCGCGGCGGTCGGTTTCCGACGAGATCAGGCGGTAGCGGGTTTCGCCAAGCGAGGTGAAATTCAGGTCTGGCGAGGCGTAGGGGGTGTAGAGCACCGCGAAATCGGACAGGCCTGCGGTCAGATCGCGGCACATTTGGGCGGAAAAATCGGATTCAATATAAAAGGCGCAATCGGGCAGGTGGTGGCGAAAGCTGTGCATCCAGTCGCCAAGGTAGGTGGGGGCGAGGTCGGATTGGATGCCAAGGCGGATGTTGATCACCGCCTCACCGGTGGGGGTGACGGAATGGCGCGCCTCGGCCCAGGCATGGCGAAGGCTGCGGGCGTGGGGCGCGAATTTCAGGCCCTCGGTGGTCAGATCCGTGCCTGCGCGTGAGCGGGTGAAGAGGCGCACGCCGAGGGCGGTTTCGAGCGAGGCCACGCGGGCGGAGACGGTGGATTGGGTCAGGCCTTGGCGTTCGGCGGTGCGGTTGAAGCTGCGGGTTTCCACGAGGTCGAGGAAGGTGTCGATTTGATCGGGTTGCATGGCGGGGTCCTAATCGGTTTCTTCGATTAATAGGGGTGGAATTGCCGAATTGTAAGTGGGGAGATTAGGGAGGATAGTTTTTGGTGAAAGCTGTGCTTGCGCCCATAAGGGGAGCCTCCGGCGGGGATATTTAAGAACAGAAAAAGGGGTGGGGTATGGCGGAGTTTCCGACGAGCGCGCGGGTGGTGATTATTGGGGGCGGGGCGGTTGGGGCGTCTTGCTTGTATCATTTGGCCAAGGCGGGTTGGACGGACTGCGTTTTGTTGGAGAAGAATGAGCTGACGGCGGGGTCTACCTGGCATGCGGCGGGGAATGTGCCGACGTTTTCATCCAGCTGGTCGATCATGAACATGCAGCGCTATTCGGCCGAGCTGTACCGGGGCCTTGGGGCCGAGGTCGATTATCCGATGAATTACCATGTCACGGGGTCGGTGCGTCTGGGCCATACCGCCGAGCGGTTGGATGAGTTTCGGCGTGTGGCGGGGATGGGGCGTTATCAAGGCATGGATCTGGAGGTGATGGCACCCGGCGATATTCAGGCGCGCTATCCGTTTTTGGAGACGCATGGCCTGAGCGGTGGGCTTTATGACCCGAACGACGGTGATATTGACCCGGCGCAGTTGACCCAAGCGCTGGCCAAGGGGGCGCGGAACATGGGCGCGCGGGTGGAGCGGTTTTGCCCGGTCACAGCCGTGCGGCGTGAGGCGGATGAATGGGTGATCGTGACCGAAAAGGGTGAGATACGCTGCGAATATGTGGTCAATGCTGCGGGGTATTATGCGCGCGAGGTGGGCCAGATGTTTGGCCGCGATGTGCCGATGATGGTGATGAGCCATCAATATATGCTGTTTGATACCGTGCCAGAGATTGCAGCGCATAGTGCCAAGACGGGCGGCAAGCTGCCGTTGTTGCGCGATGTGGACAGCTCTTATTACCTGCGGCAGGAAAAGAATGGGTTTAACCTTGGGCCTTATGAGGGCAATTGCCGCGCGCATTGGGTGACCAAGGACGACCCGTTCCCGGCGGATTTCAGCTTTCAACTGTTCCCCGATGATCTGGAGCGGTTGGAGTGGCATATTGAGGATGCGATGGCGCGGGTGCCGTTGTTGGGGACAGCGCCTTTGACCAAAGTGATCAACGGGCCGATCCCCTATACCCCCGATGGCAACCCGCTGATTGGGCCGATGCCGGGGGTGCCAAAGGCGTTTGAGGCATGTGTGTTCACCTTTGGGATTTGTCAGGCCGGGGGTGCCGGCAAGGTGCTGGCCGAATGGGTGACGGAAGGTGCGACCGAGTGGGATATGTGGTCGTGTGATCCGCGCCGCTTTACCGGGTTTGAGGGTGAAGAGTACTGCATTGCCAAGGGGATGGAGGTTTATGGCCATGAATATGGTATGCATTTCCCGCATTACGCTTGGCCAGCCGGGCGGGGGCAAAAGCATTCGCCAGTCCATGCGCGGGTAGAGGCGCTGGGGGCGCAGTTTGGTGCCTATAACGGGTGGGAGCGGGCGAATTGGTATGCGCGGGCGGGCGATGATACGTCCGAGGCCGGGGCGCAGACTTGGAAGCGGGAAGGCGCGTGGTTTGGCGCGGTGAAGGCCGAGTGCGAAGCCGTGCGCGATGCTGCCGGGATTTTGGATTTGCCGGGGTTTTCGCGGTTCCGGGTATCTGGGCGCGGCGTGATTGAGTGGTTGAGTGCGCAGATTACGGGGCGGGTGCCGAAGGTGGGGCGCTTGGGGCTGGCCTATTTCGCCGATGACAAAGGGCGGATTGTGACCGAGATGTCGGTGGCGCGGGTGGCGGAAGACGAGGTGATGTTGATCACGGCTGCGACTGCGCAGGTGCATGACCGTGAGTGGTTGCTGGCCAGCTTGCCGCATGGGCTGCATTTGCGCGACGAGACCGAGGATTGGTCGTGTCAGATTTTGACCGGGCCGAACAGTCGGGCGGTTTTGGCCGATGTTTGTGCGGCGGATTTGACCTTGCCGTGGTTGACCTGGCAGCGCACCCAGATTGCGGGGGTGGATGTGGTGCTCATGCGGGTGTCCTTTGCCGGGGAATTGGGCTGGGAAGTGCATTCGCACCGGGATGGTACGGCGGTTGTTTGGGATGCAATTATGGCGGCGGGTGGCGCGCATGGCTTGCGGCCCTTTGGCATGTTCGCGCTGAATTCCTTGCGGATTGAAAAGGGCTATCGGGCGTGGAAAGGCGATCTTTCAACCGATTACACCGTGTTGCAAGGCGGGCTGGAACGCTTTGTCGATTGGGGGCATGAGTTTCGCGGCAAGGCGGCGATGGCCGCTGAAAAGCAGGCCGGGGTGAGCAAGCAATTTGTGACCTTGAAGATTGAGGCAGGCGATTTTGATCCGCCCTATATGTCAACGATTTGGCACGGCGACACGGTCGTGGGCGAAGTGACCAGCGGGTATTTCGGCCACCGTGTCGGGGCGTGCATTGGGTTGGGGATGTTGCGATCCGACCTGAACGCGCCGGGGGTGGAGCTGGAGGTGGAAATCTTTGGCACGCGGCACCGGGCAGTGGTGCAAGAGGATGCGCCGCTGTGGGACGCGAAAAACGCGCGGATACGGGCGTGAGCCGCCGGGTTAAGATTTGACAAAGCCGGGGGGCTGTCTGCCCCCCGGACCCCCCGAGGATATTTTTGAACAGATAAAGGAGTGGGCCCGTGGTTGAGGTTCCAAAGACGGCGCGGGCGGTGATTATCGGAGGCGGGATTTCGGGCTGCTCGGTTGCCTATCATCTGGCACGCGCGGGGTGGACCGATATTGTTTTGTTAGAGCGCAAGCGGTTGACGAGCGGGACCACATGGCATGCGGCGGGGTTGATCGGGCAGCTGCGCGGGTCGGTGAACATGACCCGGCTCGCGAAATATTCGGCCGATCTTTATGTGAAATTGGAGGCCGAAACCGGGGTTGCAACGGGGATGCGGCAGGTGGGGTCAATCTCTGTGGCGCTGACGCAGGCGCGGCATGAGGAGCTGTTGCGACAGGCCACCACGGCGCGGATTTTCGGGGTAGATGTGGCCGAAATTTCACCGACTGAGGTGAAGGCGATGTATCCGCATTTGAATGTGTCAGATGTTGTGGGGGCGGTGCATTTGCCGCTAGACGGGCAATGTGACCCGACCAATGTGGCCATGGCGCTGGCCAAGGGTGCGCGGATGCGGGGCGCGCGGATTTGCGAAGGCGTTAAGGTGACGGCGGTAACGCAGGCGCGGGGGCGTGTGACGGGCGTTGATTATGTGAATGACGGCGAGCCGGGGCATATTGTGGCCGATGTGGTTATCAATTGTGGCGGCATGTGGGGGCGCGATTTGGCGCAAGACAGCGGCGTGACGCTGCCGCTGCATGCGTGTGAGCATTTCTATTTGGTGACCGAACCGATTGAGGGGTTGGGCCATTTGCCGGTGCTGCGGGTGCCGGATGAATGTGCCTATTACAAATCAGACGCGGGCAAAATGATGATTGGCGCGTTTGAACCCAAGGCCAAGCCTTGGGGCATGGGCGGCATTCGCGACGATTTTGAATTTGACACGCTGCCC
>CBDTUV010000096.1:0-9416 GCA_965363575.1 uncultured Pseudorhodobacter sp.
CGGTCTGGCCCACCTTCGGCAAACAGGCGGCGTTTGGCTGCGAAATAGCCGCCCATGCCGTTGTGACGGTCCAGATGGTCGGGGGAGAGGTTGGTGAACACCGCGATATCGGGCGTAAGCGCGCGGGCCAGATCGGTTTGGTAGCTGGAGAGTTCAAGCACCACCACCTCGCCATCAATACCGGGATCAATGTCAAGCACACCGCGCCCGATGTTGCCGGCCATTTGGGTGGGGCGGCCTGCCACCTCCAATATGTGATGGATCAGGGCGGTGGTGGTGGATTTGCCGTTTGATCCGGTCACGGCGATGACGCGGGGCAAGGTGTCAAACCCGTCCCAATCATTGGTGGCATAGCTGCGAAAAAACAGGCCAATGTCATTATCGACCGGCACGCCTGCCTGCAATGCGGCGGCAATCACGCGGTTTGGGGTTGGATACAGATGCGGGATACCCGGAGAGACGATCAAGGCCGCGACCCCGTCAAACGCGCCGTTTTTGGTCAGGTCGGCGCAGTTGAAGCCTTCGGCCTCGGCCTTGGCGCGGGCCTCGGGGCTGTCATCCCACAAGATGGGGTCGGCGCCACCGACCAAAAGCGCGCGGGCGGTGGCAAGGCCAGAGCGGCCAAGGCCCAGAACGGCGACCTTTTGATCGGCAAAGCAAGGAACGGGAATCATGACGCGGCCTTTCAAGGAGTTGCCGCGCAGAATGCGGGGGGACGGGCTGGGCTGCAAGAGTGGGAATTGGGGCGCGTAGGGTGGCGCGCGCCCTGTCCCTAAAGCCGAGGCTGGGGGGAACCCACCGTTACCGTAGCTTCAAGGTTGCCAAACCGATCAACCCCAAGATTAGCGAGATGATCCAGAAACGGATGACGATCTGCGGCTCGGCCCAGCCTTTTTTTTCAAAATGGTGGTGGATTGGGGCCATCAGGAACACCCGGCGGCCGGTTTTCTTGAAGTAAAGGACTTGGATGATGACCGAGAGTGCTTCGACCACGAACAAGCCGCCGACGATGGCAAGGACGATTTCATGCTTGGTGCAGACCGCGATGGCGCCCAAAGCGCCACCCAAGGCCAGTGACCCTGTGTCGCCCATAAACACGGCAGCGGGGGGCGCGTTGTACCACAAAAACCCCAAACCGCCGCCAAACAAGGCCGCTGTGAAGATAAGAAGCTCGCCCGTACCCGGCACGAAATGGACGCCCAGATATTCCGTATAGTTATAGTTGCCAACGACATAGGCGATAACGCCCAGCGTGCCGGCCGCGATCATCACCGGCATGATGGCAAGGCCGTCAAGGCCGTCGGTCAGGTTGACCGCATTGGCCGAGCCGACGATCACGATCATCCCGAAGGGCACAAAGAACCAGCCTAGGTTGATCAGCGTATTTTTGAACACCGGCAAGGCGAGTTGATAGGCCAGTGGTTCGGGGTGGGCAAACGCCGCCGCGGTGCAGGCGATGGCAGCGATTATCAGGCCAAGGATAAAGCGGAGTTTTGAGCTGACGCCCTTGGTGTTTTGTTTGGACACTTTGGCGTAATCATCGGCAAAACCGATCAGCCCAAAGGAAAAGGTGACGCCGAGCACGATCCAGACATAGGGGTTATCCAGCCGCGCCCAAAGCAGGGTGGAAAACAGCAAGGCCGAAAGGATCAGAAGGCCGCCCATGGTGGGGGTGCCTGCCTTGACGAAATGGGTTTGCGGGCCGTCATCGCGGATCGGCTGGCCCTTGCCTTGGCGGCGGCGCAAGAGGTTGATCAGTGGCAAGCCAAAGATGAAGCCAAAGATCAGCGCGGTGAAAAACGCCATGCCAGCCCGGAAGGTGATATAGCGGAACAGGTTGAACACGTCGCCGCCGTCTGAAAATTCCGTAAGCCAGTAAAGCATTCACTCGGTCCCTTGATGTGAAGGGGTCGGTTGCCCCAATTTGCGCAGGGCGTCAACCACAAGGCTGACTTTGATGCTCTTGGAGCCTTTGACCAGCACGATATCCCCGGCATCAACAAGGTGAGAGGCGCGGGGCAAGAGGTCGGACGCACTTTCCACCCAATGCCCGCGTTTGGATTTGGGCAGGGCGTCGTGCAGCGCCTTCATCCGGGGGCCAACGCAGTGGACAAGCGTTATGTCGGCAAGGGCTGGATGGGTTGCAAGGGCTGCATGCAGCGCGGCCTCGGTCGGGCCGAGTTCCAGCATATCACCCAGAATGGCGATGCGCCGCCCGATGCTGATGCGGCCCACGCGGTTGGTGGGCGCAGAGGCAGCCAGCAGGTCAAGGGCTGCGGCGGTTGAGGCAGGGTTGGCGTTGAAGGCATCATCAATCAGGCCAAAGCTGTGGCCTTCGACCGCATCCAGCGTGATGGTTTCGCGGGTGCCGCGCCCAGCGGGGGGCGCCCAGCGACCCAGATCGGTGGTGGTGATGGCGCGGTCAAGGCCAAGCGCATCAGACGCCGCAAGCACCGCGAGCGCGTTGGCGGCAAAATGCTTGCCGGGGGTGGACAGTTTGAACAGCATGTCCTGGCCTGCCTGGCGCGCGCGGGCCACGGTGGCAAATTCGGTGATTTGCACATCGGCCAGGCGGTAGTCAGCCTGGGCCTGATTGCCAAAGAGCACGGTGGTAACGCCTGCAAGTGAGGCTTTGGCGGTCAGGATCGGGGTCACCTCAAGATCGGCGGGCAAGATTGCGGTGCCGCCTTGGGCCAGCCCGTCGATGATGGCGGCTTTTTCCGCCGCGATGCCTGCAAGGTTATCAAACGCCTCTAGATGGGCAGCGGCGACGGTGGTGATGATGACGACATGGGGTTTGGCCATGATCGACAAAGGTGCGATTTCTCCGGGGTGGTTCATGCCGATTTCGATCACCGCGATGCCGGTGTCGGCGGGCATGCGGGCAAGGGTCAATGGGACGCCCCAGTGGTTATTATAGCTCGCCTCGGCCGCGTGGAGTTTTGCTTGGCCCGAAAAGGCCGCGCGCAGCATTTCCTTGGTCGAGGTTTTGCCGACAGAACCGGTGACGCCGATCACGCGGGCAGAGGTGCGCGCACGGGCGGCGCGGCCAAGGGATTCAAGGGCTTTGAGCACATCAGGCACGATGAGCAGCGGCGCATCTGGGGCCACGCCTTGCGGGATATGGGTGACAAGGGCGGCGGCCGCGCCTTTTTCCAAAGCGGTGGCCACGAAGTCATGACCATCGCGCGCGTCGGTCAAGGCCACGAACAAATCGCCCGGTTGCAAGGTCCGCGTGTCGATTGAGACACCGGTGGCGTGCCAGTCGGTTTTGCAGTGCCCGCCGGTTGCGGCGATGGCGTCAGAGGCTGTCCAGAGCGGGGTCATCGGGTGGTCCTTAGCGTTTTGGGCTCGGTCTTGGGGCGGCGCCGAGGGGCTTCATGCCCCGCAATCTTTCAAGGGTCGAACCCCTGTGAGGTATTTAAGCCAAGATGAAATAGGAAGGGGAAATAATTTGGATTGGGCGCATTAAATGAGACCGTCCAAGGCGGCGACGGCGATAGAAGCCTGTTCAGCATCATCAAAAGGATAGGTTTGGCCTTTGATGGTTTGACCGGATTCGTGGCCTTTGCCTGCGATCAACAGCACATCGCCGGGGCCAAGCGCATCGACGCCGCGCAAGATCGCCTCGGCGCGGTCGCCCACTTCGGTGGCATCGGGGCATGCGGCAAGGATGGCGGCGCGGATGGTGGCGGGGTCTTCGGACCGTGGGTTGTCATCGGTGACGATCAGGGTATCGGCGTGTTGGGCGGCGGCGGCCCCCATCAGCGGGCGTTTGGAGGTGTCACGGTCGCCCCCTGCCCCAAAGACCACGATAATCCGGCCCATCACATGCGGGCGCAGGGCGGTCAGGGCCGTGGCCAGCGCATCAGGCGTATGGGCGTAATCGACATAGACGGCAGCACCGTTTTGGCGGGTTGCGACCAATTGCATCCGGCCCCGAACGCCGACGAGTTGTGGCAGCGCATCAAATATCTGGGCGGGATCATCGCCTGCCGCGATGCACAGGCCTGCTGCCAGCGCCACGTTTTCGGCCTGAAACCCGCCGATCAAGGACAGGCGGACCTGATGCGCCTCGCCCAGCCATTCGAGCCGCAGATCCTGGCCTGTAGCATCAAAGCGCTGGCCCAGAATGCGCAGATCAGAGGTTGGGTCGCGGCCCACACGCAAGACATCCTGGCCGCGATCCTCGGCCAGATTGGCCATATCGGTGCCGCGCGCGCCGTCGATATTGATGACCGCCACGCCGTCTTCGGGAAGGATGCGGGTGAACAGGCCTGCTTTGGCGTCAAAATACGCCTCAAACGTGTGGTGATAGTCGAGGTGATCTTGGGTGAAGTTGGTAAAGCCTGCCGCCACAAGGCGTACACCGTCAAGGCGGCGTTGGTCCAACCCGTGCGACGACGCCTCCATCGCGACATGGGTGATGCCAGCCTGTTCAGCATCGGCCAAAAGGCCGTGCAGGGTGATGGGTTCGGGCGTGGTGTGAGGGGACGGGGCGTGCCACGCCCCTTCGACCCCGGTGGTGCCGATGTTTATGGCGGCGTGGTTCAGCGCCATCCAGATTTGGCGGGTGAAGGTGGTGACAGAGGTTTTTCCATTGGTTCCGGTGACAGCGACAATGGTTTCGGGCTGCGCGCCAAACCACAAGGCCGCGGCATAGGCCAGCGCCTGGCGCGGGTCTTGGGCCACGATCAGGGCTGCAGGGGCGATATCATCGCGTGCCAAGGTGGCACCTTGGGCATCGGTCAGAATGGCTGCGGCCCCGCGTGCCACGGCGGCGCGGATATATTCGGCCCCGTGAATCACCGAGCCCGGCAAAGCGGCAAAAAGCGTACCGGGTTTGACGGCCCGGCTGTCCACGCAAACCCCTGTGATTACGGGGTTATCGCCACCGCGCGCCGTTAGGCCAAGGTCGGAAAGATGTTTGGCCTGTGTCACGATTGCCCCCGGATGCTGCTTATGGTTTGGGTGCTGATACCGCGTTTAGGGGGGGATATTCAATCTGTGGCCGCAGACCCAATAGCGGCGCTGTGCGGCGAATCACCTCGGCGGCCACGGGCACGGCGGTCCAGCCCGCAGTGCGGCGCGGTTTGGGGCCAGAGTTTTCAGACGCTTCATCCAAGGTGACGACAAGCACATATTGCGGGTCAGACGCGGGGAACATGGCCGCGAAGGTATTGATATTTTTGCCTTTATCATAACCACCACCCTTTTTGACCTTATCGGCCGTGCCGGTTTTGCCGCCCACCTCATAGCCCGCAACCTCGCCAAGCGACGCCGTGCCGCGAGTCACCACCTCGCGCAGCATTTTCGCCGAGGCATCTGCGGTTTGGGCCGACATCACGCGGGTGCCTGCTGGGATGCGGTCACGCCTTAGCAACGTTGGCGGCAGCATCACGCCGTGGTTGGCGATGGTGGCATAAGCCACGGCCAAGTGCATCGGGCTGACCGACATACCATGACCGTAAGAGGTGGTGATGGTGACGATATCGGACCAGCGTTTGGGGATCAGCGGACCTGAACCGGGGGCCTCGGTCAGCTCTATCGGGACCGGGTCGAACAGGCCAAGGGATTTGAAAAACGCCTTTTGCCGTTCGCCGCCGATTTTCAGGGCGAGATTGGCGGTGCCGACGTTTGAGGATTTGACGATCACATCGGTGACAGACAAGAGGGGGCCGTAATTCTTGCCCTCAAACTCACCGATCTTATACTTGCCCCAACGCATTGGCGCGTTGGCGTCGACCATTGTGTCGGGGTTTACAAGACCAAGATCCAGCGCTTGCGCCGCGGTGAAGATTTTGGCGGTGGAGCCAAGTTCATAGACGCCTTGCAGCGAGCGGTTGAACAGCGGGCTATCGCCGGGGTCACCTTTGAGCAGCGGTTGCGGGCGGTTGTTGGGGTCGAAATCGGGCAGCGACACCATTGAGACGACCTCGCCGGTATGCACATCCAAAAGAATACCTGCGGCGCCCTTGGCGTTCATCATGACCATGCCCGCCTCCAGCACCTCGGCCATGGTGGATTGCACGGTCAGATCAATCGACAGGGCCAGCGGGGTTGCGGCCTGAGCCGGGTCGCGCAAGCGGGCATCCATGGCGCGTTCAACGCCTGCGGTGCCAATCACCTCGGCGGAATGCACCCCTTCGGCGCCAAAGGAGGCACCGCCAAGGACGTGCGCGGCAAGGTGGCCATTGGGATAGAGGCGCATGTCGCGCGGACCAAAGAGCAGGCCCGGATCGCCGATATCATGCACGGCCTGCATCTGTTCGGGGCTGAGTTTTTTGCGCAGCCACATGAAAGAGCGGCCATCGGTAAAGCGGCGCTGAAGGTCCTCGGCATTCATATCGGGGAACAGTTTGACCAGCGAGGTGGCGACATGTTCGGGGTCAACCATTTGTTTTGGTTGAGCATAAAGCGAGAAAGTTGAAAAGTTGGTCGCCAGAATGCGGCCATTGCGGTCAGTGATATCGGCGCGCCGGCCACTGATTTCGGTGCCCGTGGAAGCCGAGCGCGGCTCTTCGGGGACCGAGGCTGCGAGGGTGCCCATGCGGATGCCAACCACGCTGAACGCGAGAAAGAAGGCAGCGCCCAGCAAAAGCAAGCGGCCTTCGGCACGGTTGAGAGCGCGGGCGCGGGTTTCTTCGGCGCGCAGGCGGATGTTTTCACGTTCGATATGATCGGGGTTTTCGCCCTTTTGACGGGCCGACAACACGCGGGCAAGCGGGCGAAGAGGGGTGCGGATCATAGCGGTTCCTCCGAAGTTGGCGCGCCGGCGGGTGGGTTCTCAACATGGCCTTCACCGTCGTTTTCAATGTCACCAATGGTATCGATCGGGGTGCCAAGTTCGGGGAAGGCTGCGGGCGGCTGCGGGAAGGCGACCTGATCGACGGGGCTGAACTGGCCCGGATCCATCGGCAACAGGCCAAGGCTGTCAAAGTTCAGCGCCACCAGATCGCGCAGACGCGACGGGCGGTTCAGATAGGCCCATTCGGCGCGCTGCTGCGAGAGCGACTCGCGCAGGACTGCGATTTCACGGTTCAGGTTGGACACGTCTTTGAGCGCGCGCTGGGTCGCATAGTTTTCACGGTAGGCCCAAAAGGCCAGCGACATCAGGACCATAGCAGAGAGGATAAACAAAACGGGGCGCATCAGCGATGTCCTTTTTTGGCAGATCGGGACTTGTAAGAGGGTGTATTGGGCAACATCGGCACGCCCAAAGCTGCCGGATCCACCGGGCCTGCGGGTGCATCTGTACGGCGACCCACGCGGAGTTTGGAGGACCGCGCGCGAGGGTTTTGCGCGATTTCCGCAGCATCTGGGGCCACGGCGCCCTTGGTCACAAGGGTGAAACGGGCGGTATCCTCGGGGCGTTGGGGGGCGTAGCGATTGGTTTGGGCGTCATTGCCCGAGCGGTTTTGGAAAAACCGTTTGACGATGCGGTCCTCTAGGCTGTGGAAGGTGACCACGGCCAGTATACCGCCGGGTTTCAGCGCGCGTTCGGCGGCCATAAGGCCTTCAATCAGCTCATTAAACTCGGTGTTCACGGCGATACGGATGGCCTGAAAGCTGCGGGTTGCCGGGTGGGATTGGCCGGGTTTGGGGCGCGGCAGATTGGCGCTGATGATCGCGGCCAGTTGCAGCGTGGTGGTGATGGGTGCTGTGGCGCGGGCAGCCACAATGGCGCGGGCGATGCGGCGTGACGCGCGTTCCTCGCCGTAGTGAAACAGAATGTCGGCGAGGGTTTCTTCGGCCGCAGTGTTGACCAGATCGGCGGCGCTGTCGCCCGCTTGGGCCATGCGCATATCCAAGGGGCCATCCTTGGCAAAGGAAAAGCCGCGCGCTGCTTGGTCGAGTTGCATGGAGGATACGCCGAGATCGAGGACGATACCGTCCAAAGGTTCATCCGCGTGCTGATCCAATTCAGAAAAATTGCCAGCGACAAGACGCAGGCGGCCTGCGTATTCGGGCGCCCAAGCGGCGGCCATTTCCAGCGCCAGCGGGTCACGGTCCACGCCTGTTACGGTTTGCGCGCCTGCGTCCAGCAACGCGCGGGCATAGCCCCCTGCCCCAAAGGTGCCATCCAGCCAATGGCCCGACACGGGGCCAACGGCGGCCAGAATCGAACCGATTAAAACCGGGATATGTGGGCGATCAGAGGTTGGATCGCTGTGTTCCAAGGCCTAAACCCCCGGAGTTGAAGCGGGTGTGGGGCGGCTGAGCAGCGACAAGACGTCGATGCCATCAGGCAGCTCATCTTCTTCGTCATCAAGGCTGCCGTTCACGGCGTCATAGGTATCACGCTTCCAAATTTGAAAACGATCCAACGTGCCTGCAAAAGCGGTTTCATCGCCGTCATCAAAAGCGATCTTGTCACGCACCTTTTGCGGCAAGACGATACGACCGTTTTCATCGATTTCAATGGTCAAGGACCGGGTGATCAGGTCACGCTCGGCGATTTGGCGCGCTTTGGTGCCGATGGGCAGGGCCCGCACTTGGGCAGCCAAAAGATCGGCATCGCGCACCGTGTAGCATTCGACATATTGGCGGGATTTGCCGCCGTAAACCATGACGATGCGCGTGCGGGGAAAATCTGTGCTGGGCGGATCACCGGCATCGAGGACACGGCGAAAAGCCGCAGGGATGGACACCCGCGCCTTGCTATCTACCTTTTGGTAGTATTCGCCTCTGAAGTCTTCCGACACGGTTTGATCGTCCCTTTTAGTCCTTTTTTCGGTTGGTGTCCGCTGGTTTGGGCCCCTTTTTGGGTGTCTCCAAAACGGACAACGGCGGATTGAGCTGCTGCCACTGCCCAATCCGCCGCCCTGTCCCGTTTCCGGGGTTACCGACTGCGCGCGCCACCTGGGGGGATGTCTGCTCGCTCGCGCGCCGGATTTTGTTGTTCGTCGGAAGCAAAAAAGCGGTTGCCTGTATGAGCCTGCTATTTTCGCCTTTTCGGGGTCTTTGGTTGCCCCTGTTTGTCGTGCCCGTCTCTCGCTTCCGTGATTTGGTTTTGCCATGGGAATTCGTGGGACGCAATAAAAATATTCAGAGATAAAGCCTATATGTTGTTCCAGACACAGATGCGAAACAGCATTTGGTAGGGTTTTGGCCCCACTTCTGTCTAATTGTACTGCCCAAGAGATATGCCCATACTATATATAGACAAGAAACGCCCAATCCACAAAATCCCAAATAATCCCAATTTTTTTCAATTCGATGCTGAGTAGCCCAGATATGGGCCTCGAAAATCCAAGATTCAAACGGATTTTGATGATTTTGTGGCGATTCACGGCGAAGTGATTCGGGGGATGCTACGTATTTTTGGCACTAATCCCAGAAAATCCCACCCAGCGCCCGTGTTTCGGATGTTGAGTATTAACCGCAGCCCACGCCAGCCCAAATGAAAAGGCCGC
>CBDTUV010000097.1:0-9394 GCA_965363575.1 uncultured Pseudorhodobacter sp.
CCACCCGAAATCAGCGCGATGATCTGATCATCGGGGCCAAGGCTTTGCACAAGGGCCAGCATCCGCTGGGTCGCCAAAACGCCTGCATCATCGGGAACGGGGTGGGCGGCCAGCGCGATTTCGATCCCTTGGGTGGGGCGGTCGTAGCCGTAGCGGGTGATGACCAACCCTTCGCAAGGGCCATAAACCGCCTCTAACGCCTCGGCCATGCGCGCGCTGGCTTTGCCCGCGCCGATGATGACCAAGCGGCCAGCGGGACGGGGTGGCAAATGGGCGGCCAAGCACAGCATCGGGTCGGCGCGGGCGACGGCTGTGGTGAAAAGGTCGGTTAGGAGTGTGCGGGGGTTCATTTTAGGCGAGCCATTTTTTGTAGTCGCTGACGAGCAGATGCGTTGGGGCCACGTCTTCGTCAATCGTGGCAAAGCGGCCAATGGGTTCGCGGAAGATGTTGTCGGTTTCATCATCGTTCACGGTCGATACCTCACCAATCAGCACATCGCCGCCATCGCCCCAAAACGCATGCCAATCGCCGGGCATCAAGGTGACACTTTCACCCGGCGCAAGCCGCAGCTTTTCGCCGGGGGCGTAATTGCGCTGGATGCCGTCACAAAACACGGTGCCGCCTTGATCGGGGGCAAAATTGCCCGCAGCATCCGAGCCGTAGAGTTCGACCACCAAAGTGGCGCCGCCCCGGTTGATGATATCTTCGGCTTTGAGGAGATGGGTGTGCATGGGGGAGAGTTGATCTTGTTTGGAGATCAGCAGCTTTTCGGCATAGCACATGCCGCCGCCACGTTGCAGATCAGCCAGCCTGCCATTGCGCAAGGTGAACAAGAACAAGCCCATCGCATCATACCGGCCCGCACCGTAATCGGTGATATCCCAACCGCATCGCGCGGAAATGACATTGGCGGCACGGCTTGCGTTGGCCTGAAATTCGGCAGGCGACCAATAGGCAAACGGCGGCAAGGTAAAGCCGAAATGCCGGATCATGGCGTCAGCGTCGGCCATGATTTCATTTATCCGAGAGCGTTTCATATGGGGGCCTTTTGTGCTGGGCGTCGGTAAGGGCAAGATGCTTCAAACATGCAATGTATGTGAAGGGGGGCGCAAGTGGAGCCGTGAAAATGCCTTACATTGCGGCCATGGTACTGTTAAAGATTTTGGGAAAAGACCCTTGTAATGGCAAGGGTGCAAAGGGGAATGACATGTCCAAAGACTTGTTTGGAACGGATGGTGTGCGCGGTCAGGCCAATACGTGGCCGATGACAGCCGAGGTGGCCTTGCGATTGGGGGCAGCGGCGGGGCGGCATTTTCGACGGGACAAACAAGAGCATCGGGTTGTGATCGGCAAGGACACGCGGCTGTCGGGCTATATGATTGAAACGGCACTGACGGCTGGGTTTACATCGACGGGCATGAACGTGTTTTTGCTGGGGCCGGTGCCGACGCCTGCGATTGGCTATTTGACCCATTCGCTGCGCGCCGATGTGGGCGTGATGATTTCTGCCAGCCACAACCCTGCGTCCGACAATGGAATCAAGTTTTTCGGACCGGATGGGTTTAAGTTAAGCGATGAGGATGAGCAGTCTATCCAAGCCATGTTGGCCCAAGAATTGGTGCTGGCGGCCCCTGAAAATATCGGGCGGGCGCGGCGGTTGGAAGATGCGCGTGGCCGCTATGTTGAATACGCCAAGACCACCTTTCCGCACCGCAAGCGGTTGGACGGGCTGCGCATAGTGCTCGATTGCGCCAATGGGGCGGCGTATAAGACAGCGCCTGCCGTTTTGTGGGAGTTGGGGGCCGAGGTCATTTCCATCGGTGTGTCGCCGGATGGTTTTAACATCAACGCGGAATGTGGGTCGACCCATCCGCAGGCGGCGGCGCGCAAAGTGTGCGAAAGCAGGGCCGATATTGGGATTTGTCTGGACGGTGATGCGGATCGGGTGATCTTGATCGACGAAAAAGGGCAGGTGATTGACGGCGACCAGATGATGGGGCTGATCGCTTCACATTGGTCGCGCGAAGGGCGGTTGCAGGGGAATGCGCTTGTTGCGACGGTGATGTCCAACCTTGGGCTGGAGCGGTTTTTGGAAAGCCAAGGGATTGGATTGGAACGCACCGCCGTGGGTGACAGGCATGTGGTTGAGGTAATGCGCGCCAAGGGCCATAATCTGGGCGGCGAGCAGTCGGGCCATATTGTGATGACAGACTATGCAACCACCGGCGATGGGGTGATCGGGGCGTTGCAGTTTTTAGCGGCGATGGTGGAAACCGGCAAAAAGGCCAGCGAATTGGGCCGGGTGTTTGAGCAGGTTCCGCAAAAGCTGATCAATGTGCGCTATACCCGTGGAAAGGCCCCGTTGGACAGCGCCGAGGTGCAGCAAGCCATTGCTGATGGTGAAGCAGCCCTTGGGACCAGCGGTCGGTTGTTGATCCGCAAGTCGGGGACCGAGCCATTGATCCGCGTGATGGGTGAGGCCGAGAATGTCGGGCTGTTGACCGAAGTGCTGACCAAAATCGTCGATAGCGTGAACCGCGCGTCGTGATTTGGGTTTACTTTTGGTAATGTTTGGGCGTGTTTTGGTGCCAGCGCCACGCGTCACGGATCATCGCCTCTAGGGTGGAGCGTTTTGGCGACCAGCCCAATTCGGATATGGCACGGTTTGAGCCGGAAACCAGTTTTGCGCAATCGCCGGGGCGGCGGGGGCCGTTGGTATGTGGCACCTCACGGTTGGTGATGGCTTGGCTGTGTCGCATGACCTCTCGCACCGAAAAACCATCACCCGTGCCAAGATTAAAGACCCGGCTGGGTTGGCCGTCTTGCAGCCATTTCAGGCCAAGCACATGGGCATCGACCAAATCGCAGACATGCACATAGTCACGGATACAGGTGCCATCTGGGGTGTCATAATCGGTGCCAAAAACGGTCAGCCGATCGCGCTTGCCGTCGATGGCGTCAAGCATCAGGGGGATCAAATGGGTTTCGGGTTGGTGAAATTCGCCAATCTCGGCGTCAGGGTCGGCGCCGGCCACGTTGAAATATCGAAAGATAACATGGCGTAGGCCGTGGGCGGTTTGAAAATCGTGCAGAATTTCTTCGATCGCGCGTTTGGAGGCACCATAGGCGTTGATGGGCCGCTGGGCAGAGGTTTCATCGAGCACAACGCTGTCTTGGTCGCCGTAAGTGGCGCAGGTTGAGCTGAAGACAAAGTCGAGGCAGTTCGCGGCCACCGCAGCCTCGGCCAGATTGAGCGCGCCGGTGATGTTCTCGCGCCAATAGCGCCCCGGTTGCTCCATGCTTTCGCCGATTTGGCTGAGGGCGGCAAAATGCATGACGGCGGCGGGTTTGTATTGGGCAAAAACCGCATCAAGGCGGGCGCGGTCCAAGAGATCGCCTTTGGCAAAGGGGCCAAATTTGACCGCTTGTTCCCAACCGGTTGAGCAGTTGTCATAGGTGACAGGCGTATAGCCCGCTTGTTTGAGGGCCTTGCAGGCGTGTGACCCGATGTAGCCCGCGCCGCCCGTTACCAATATCGTTTTTAGGGTCATAAGATGCCATCTGAGGGAGAAACGATTGCGCAAAGCAACCTTTTGGAGTGTGCGCTGCGGGCCTTTTGTTTGGATGTGTCCGTACCACATGTTTTGGGTTCAGAGAACCCTCGTTCGGGGATTTTTCATGTAGGGGCTATGGTGGGTCGTGCGCGTTTTGTGGTCGATTGCTTTGGGTATGGGCGGGGCGGGGTGGCCCCAAAACAATATCGCGTTGTATGCCAATGATGAAGCGCTTATCACTTATCAAGCTTTGGAATGGGCCGGTTTTTGGCGGCTGCGATGCGCTGTTGAAACAATCCAAGACGGCAAGAGTAACGATACAAGGTTGAAATTACGGATGTCGGTGAAGTTGATATTGGAGGCGGCACAGCGGACGCTGCGGATTGAAGCCGAGGCCTTGGCCGATATGGCGCAGAACCCGCCCGCCGCTTTGCCCGCCGCTGTTGAGGCGATTTTGGCGGTTTCTGGTCGGGTGATCGTGTCGGGGATCGGCAAATCGGGCCATATCGGGCGCAAGATTGCGGCGACTTTTGCATCAACCGGCACGCCATCGTTTTTCATCCATGGGGCCGAGGCGAGCCATGGTGATTTGGGGATGATCACCGCGCATGATATTTGCCTGCTGATTTCCAATTCGGGCGAAACAGTTGAACTGCGGGATTTGCTGTACCATGTAAGGCGGTTTTCGATCCCGTTGATCGGAATTTCGTCGCGGGCCGACAGCACCTTGATGCGATCCTCCGATTACCCTTTGTGCTTGCCGCAAAGGCCCGAGGCTTGCCCGATTGGGTTGGCACCGACCACATCCACCACGCTAACCTTGGCGTTGGGGGATGCGCTGGCTGTGGCGTTGATGGAGCAGCGCGGGTTCAAGCCCGAAGATTTCAGCGTATTCCATCCGGGCGGCAAGTTGGGCGCACAGATGATGAAGGTGCGCGAGATTATGCACCACGGTGCGGCGATGCCGTTGGTCGATGTTGATGCCGATATGAAGCAAGTTTTGCTGACGATGACGTCAAAAGGCTTTGGCATTGCAGTGTTGGTGCGGGACGGGGTGTTGGCAGGGGTGATGACCGACGGCGATATTCGGCGCAATATTGATACGCTGATGGATAGCCGCCCCAGTGAAATTGCCAATGCTGACCCGATCACGATTGCCCCCGATTGCCTTTTGCCCAAAGCGCTTGCGATTGCCAATGATCGCAAGGTGACAGCGCTTTTGGTGGTTGATGATGCGCGCAGGCCTGTGGGTGTTGTGCATGTTCATGATCTTTTGCGCGCAGGTGTGATGTGAAAACAGTTATTTTTATTCCGGCCCGCTATGCCTCGACCCGGTATCCGGGCAAGCCTTTGGCCCTGTTGCGCCAACCTGACGGCACCGTGAAAACCTTGATCCAGATGAGCTGGGAAGCGGCGATGCAGATTAAGGGTGTGGACGCCGTCTATGTGGCCACCGATGATGAGCGGATTGCCGAGGTTGCGCGCGGGTTCGGGGCGCAGGTTGTGATGACAAGCGAGGCTTGCGAAAACGGCACCGCGCGCTGTGCGGACGCGTTGGCGCGGCTGGCGACCAAGCCCGATTTGGTGGTGAATTTTCAAGGTGATGCACCGCTGACGCCGCCGTGGTTTGTCGAAGATTTAATCGCTGCGATGAAGGCGAACCCGTCTGTGGGGATGGCCACGCCCGTGCTGCGCTGTGATCGCCAGACCTATGACAATTTTACCGAAGACCGCCGCAATGGCCGTGTGGGCGGGACGACCGCGGTGTTTGATAGCGCAATGCGCGCACTTTATTTTTCCAAAGAGGTGCTGCCGTTCATTGATCCGGGCAAACTGCCCGATCCGATTCCGGTGTTTCATCATGTAGGGGTCTATGCCTACCGCCCTGATGCGCTGCGGGCCTATACCCAAAGCCCGGTTTGCCAGTTAGAAGTGCTGGAGGGGTTAGAGCAATTGCGGTTTTTGCACAATGGAACGCCGGTGCGCTGTGTTGAAGTAGAGGCACGCGGACGGCTGTTTTGGGAATTGAACAACCCCACAGATGTTGCCCGTATTGAAGCGGCGCTGGAGGCAAAATGATTGAGACAAAAACCCTGACGGTTGGCGATATTCGGATTGGCGGGTTGGAACCCTTTGCGCTGATCACCGGGCCGTGCCAGTTGGAAAGTCTGGATCACGCGCGGATGATGGCGAGCCGGATCGCGGCGGCCTGTGCGCCCACCGGCACGCGGTTCATTTTCAAGGCGAGTTATGACAAGGCGAACCGGTCGTCAATTTCCACCCAGCGCGGCCTTGGGCTGGACGCGGGCTTGGAGATTTTGGCGCGGATCCGTGAGGAGTTTGGCTGCCCGATTTTGACCGATGTGCATGATGCTGGGCAATGCGCCCCTGCGGGGCAAGTGTGTGATGTGATCCAGATCCCTGCGTTTTTGTGCCGGCAAACTGATTTGCTGTTGGCGGCGGGCGAAACGGGGCGCGCGATCAATATCAAAAAGGGGCAGTTTTTGGCACCTTGGGATATGGGGAATGTGGCTGAAAAAGTCGCATCAACCGGCAACACCAATATAATGCTGTGTGATCGTGGTACATCGTTTGGGTATAACACGCTGGTCAGTGACTTTCGGGGTTTGCCGACGATGGCGCGCACCGGGTATCCGGTGGTGTTTGATGCGACCCATTCGGTGCAACAACCCGGCGGGCAGGGCGCCACATCGGGCGGGCAACGCGAATTTGCGCCGGTTCTGGCGCGCGCTGCGGTAGCGGTGGGGGTATCGGCCTTGTTCATTGAGACACATGAAGACCCGGATAATGCCCCATCGGATGGGCCAAATATGATCCCGATTGATAAGATGGAAATGTTGATCGGGCAGCTTCGGGCGTTGGATGATTTGACCAAATCCCAAGCAGACGTGTTTTGAGTAAGGAGCTGTTTATGACAAGTCGTAAAGGTATTATTCTGGCAGGCGGTTCTGGCACGCGGCTTTATCCGGTGACTTTGGGGGTCTCAAAGCAGTTGCTGCCGATCTATGACAAGCCGATGATTTATTATCCTTTGTCGGTGTTGATGTTGGCGGGTATTCGCGAGATTTGCATCATCACAACGCCGCAAGATCAAGACCAGTTTCAGCGCACTTTGGGCGATGGCAGCCAGTGGGGGATCTCGCTGACCTATATCACGCAACCCAGCCCGGATGGGTTGGCGCAGGCGTTTATACTGGCAGAGGCGTTTTTGGATGGTGCGCCGTCGGCATTGGTGCTTGGCGATAACATCTTTTATGGCCACGGCTTGCCGGAAATGCTGGCTGACGCAGACGCCAAAGCGGTGGGCGGTACGGTGTTTGGCTATCGGGTTGTGGACCCTGAACGCTATGGTGTGGTCAGTTTTGATGCGGAGGGACGGGCGATATCCATCATCGAAAAGCCCGAGGTGCCGCCGTCGAATTATGCGGTGACGGGGCTGTATTTTCTGGATGGAACGGCGCCCGCCCGCGCGCGCAAAGTTGCGCCGTCGCCACGGGGTGAGTTGGAGATTACCAGTCTGCTGGAGATGTATTTGCACGAGGGCGCGTTGGACGTAAAGCGGATGGGGCGCGGATATGCGTGGTTGGACACCGGCACGCATGGGTCATTGCTGGATGCTGGGAACTTTGTGCGCACGCTGACGGAACGCCAAGGTCAGCAAACCGGCTGCCCCGAAGAGATTGCCTTTGCGGCGGGATGGATTGACAAGGCTGCACTGATTGAGCGGGCAAAGCTGTACAGTAAGAACGACTATGGCCGCTATCTTTTGTCGCTTTCGCGCTAGGGGGCGGCTAACGAGTTGCGGCGGTCCAAAGTCGAAAGCGTTTGCCACCGGTGATTTCGCGGGCGATGGACATGGTTTGCAGCCGCGCCAACCCGCGTTCGGCGCTGTCACGGGAAATGCCCGTTATGGCTGCGGCGGCTTCGGTTGTCAGGATCGGGCGGGCGGTTAGGGCGTCTATCAGTTTGGCGGGTGTGCTGCCTTTGATGGTCGCCGTGGCGCTGCGGGCGGCCGTGGCCCAAGTGTCTAATCGGGTGAGTTCGAGGGACGCGGTTTGTGCGCCCGACCGGATAGCGGCAAGCCAATCGCCCAAGCGGGTGGGATCTGCACCCAATTGCCATGCGCCGCGCCCCGGTGCCAGTGGGGCAAAGCCAAGGGTTCGGGATTCTTGGGCTGCGATCCGGGCGGCGGCGGTGGCCGGTTCGACCAGATCATCGGGCGCAGACAGGCCTGCAAGCCGCCACAGCGCCAGACCATAGCCCGCTTGGGTCAGCGGGTGGCAGTCTGCGATTGCGGCCATTCCATCGGTAAACAACGCTTCCGCCAAATCAAATTCTGCGCCTTTAGGCCTTGGGCTAAAGGCCTCGGTCAGATCAGACCCGCCTATGTCATGGAGGCCCAAAAACCCCCGCAAGGCAGGCAAAGGACCAGGGCGCGACAGCAGCCTGCGATGCGCCCAAGCGGCCTGTGCGAGGTCTGCCCGCACGTCTTGCGCGCCGCCTGCGCCATTTAGATAGGTGGCGATATGTTCGCGTTTGATCCGCGCGCCTTGGGACCAAAGCATCGCCTCAACCTCGATCAGCGCCAGCCGTTCTACAGCGCCGGGGCCAAGCGTGCGGCAGCGTTCATCTAATCCAGCAAGCGCAGAGGCCGCGCGGGCCAATTGCGGGGCAAGTGTGCTTTCGGCCTTTTGCCACTTGTAGGGATCAATCAGCAAACGCCTGTCGACAGTTGGAAACGGACCATCGCTGGCGTCATCAATCGGACCGGGCAAAAACCAAAGATCTTCGTCGGCGATCTGCGGGTCATAGGGTGACGCGCGCGAATCATCCGTTTCGATATTGTTTTGTATTGGTTTTGGTTGGCGTGTCATATCCGCAGAATAACCCGCATTTTCGGGCGAAGCCAGCCTTTGTGAATATGTGAATTGGCAAGCAAGGCCAAACATGGCACAAAGGCCGCTAGTCGCATGAAGGGCTTCCTATGACGCCAGAACATCGAACAATCGCCTCCCGGTCCATCCTGTTGTCTGCCGCCTCACCCGAGGCGTTGGACCTGTTGATGACCAGTTCCCGGTTGCGCGAGTTTGAGCGGGGCGCGACCATTTTTTTGCAAGGTGAGCACGCCACCGCGATTTATATTGTGGTTGAAGGGTGGATAAAACTGTACCGGATGGCGCCCAATGGGGCCGAGGCGGTGGTAGGGGTGTTCACCGAAGGCAGTAGTTTTGGCGAGGCGGTCGCCCTTCGCAATGATAGCTACCCGGTTGCAGCCGAGGCGGTTACGGATTGCAAGCTGATCCGGATTAAGGCCGAAGCCTACCTACACCAAATCCGGGAAAATCCCGATTTTGCGGTGTCGGTCTTGGCCGCAACCTTTGTGCATTTGCAGTTTTTGGTTGGCCAGGTTGAAGGGTTGAAGGCGCAAACCGGGGCGCAGCGTGTCGCCGAATTTCTGCTGGAGCTAGCGCAATGTGAAACGGGCGAATGCGAGGTCACGCTGCCCTATGACAAGGTGCTGATTGCGGGGCGTTTGGGGATGAAGCCTGAAAGCCTGAGCCGGGCTTTTAGCAAGCTGCGAGAGTTTGGTGTGACAATCCGGCAAAACCATGCCTCAATTGCCAGTATCGAAGTGCTGCGTGACTTTGCGTTGGATGATCCTGCCAATTCTTGGACCAAATCGTAAAAGTTTTCTGTTGCGATTACCCTGCTACCTGCGGCGCTGCGAGATAGAGGGCGAGGAGTGCGATCATGAACAGTGCCAATATGAGGCTAAAGCCACGCAGATAGGCGGGGGCTTGTGCAAGCTCTAGGTAGC
>CBDTUV010000098.1:0-9307 GCA_965363575.1 uncultured Pseudorhodobacter sp.
CTCAGTTTCCGGGGCGTTTTCGCGGATATAGGCGGTGAGAATTTCCATAACGCGCACATGGTCGCGGCCTTTGTCGTATTTCACCGAATCTTGGGCGATGCGTTCGAGGGAGAGGAGGCCGCCGATGCGGACCTCAATATTTGGTTTGCTCGCCTCAAGCGTGATGTCTTTGCCGTTTTCATCCTTGCCGATGGTTTTGACGGATTTTTCGGCCCCCAGCTGCTCCACCGCCTTGGAGATGCGGTCGGTGATGTGGCCTTGCTCGGCTGTGCGGGTTTGGCGTTCGGTGGTGTAGACGCGGATCAGGGCGAGGGGGGCGGAGACGAGGGCGAGGAGAGCGGTCAATTGCCCGCCAATGATTGCGACGCTCCATCTGGCGGCTTCGGGGGTTGCGGGCGGTGGGCTGTGCAGCAAAGCGTTCCAAAGGCTGACGAAGGTTGCGCTGATAAGAAGCGCCCACGGCAAGGCGAGGATGATTATGAAGGTTTTGAGGGCGCGCTGGGTCCACGGCTCATCGCTTCGGTCTTTAGCGGCCCAAGGGGTGCTGGCCCAAAAGACAAGAGCGGAGAGGGCGGCGATGCCGAGCAGGGTGGCGACGACCCAAATATCCGGGGTGGGTAGGGTGAGGGTAATGGATTGGGTCATATGCGCACTTTTTATGGTTGCGGGAATTGGGCATGAAATGGGGGAGGGGAGCAAGGGGGATGATTTGGGGTGCGGGGTGCAGGGTTGCACCCACCCTGCGGGCGTTGGGGTGAGCCTTGACCTGAGAGGGGGGTTGTTGCGGTTAGGCAAGCCTTGCGCAGCTAAATAATTCAGGGATTCCCTTTGCGGTTTAAATCATCTAAAATAAGATATTAGACGCCGATATAAGCGTGTTCGAGGCAGATATTCATAGGGCTGACCGCTGACTTTAAAGGACGCGGCCGGCTGTTAGGTAAGCGAGCGGCGCACATGACTGCTGAGCAAGAGGCGAGCCCTTTTTTCCGTGCAACCATGCGGCACTTTGCCGAAATGCGCGGGTCTGCGCCGGACGGGTCTGCGCGTGGAACCGCCTTTCCCAAGGATTGGTTTGACTTGCCGGACAGCTTTTTGGCTGACTTTGGGGCCGTGTTCTATCTGGCATCATTGACCCGTTTTCACCGCCGCCGCAGGCTTGCCGATTTGTTTGAAAGTTTTGAAGCGCCGTTGCGGTTGGGCCAGTATAAGCTGTTCAAATCAGACGGGTTTAACCGCGCGGCGATCACTTGGGCCGGGTTGTCAGAGGATGCCGAGCGCCGCTTTGCAGTGGATCACCAAGCGCTGGCGCCGCAAGATTGGAACGGTGGGGCATCGGTGTGGCTGGTCGATTTTCTGGCGCCGTTTGGTCATGTTGACCAGATTGTGCCGATGTTGACCCAAAACCCATCGCTGACCCGTGTGCGCACGCTGTGGCACAATAAGGAGGGAACGCGCTATCGGATCGTAGAGTGGACGCGCGAGACGGGCAGTGAGGATGTGTATGTGAAATCTTATGGTGTTGGCCAGTTCAGGCGGATGCTGGAGGAGGGCGGGGGCAATGGCCGCACCTAATATCACAGGCACCGTTACAGGCTCGGTGCTGGAAGACAGTGGGGCTGTGATTACGGGTGCATTGTCCGAGGGCAACGGGTTTGCCAATACGTGGAGCATTAACAGTGGTGCAAGTTTCGGCGCGGTGAGTATCAGCAGCGCTGGTGTCTGGAGCTATGATCTGGACGACACGAATGCCACCGTTAACGCGCTGAGTGCGGGCCAAACGCTGACCGACACCTTTGTTGTGCGGGTCGACGACGCGCGAGGCTCTGACACGCAGACGATTACCATTACGATTACCGGTGTGCCGTGTTTTACCGCAGGGACGTTGATTGAGACGATAGGCGGGCCGCGGGACTGTGCATCGCTTGTCGCGGGGGATCTGGTCTGGACACGCGACAATGGGTTGCAGCCTTTGTGCTGGATCGGGCGGCGGATGGTGGGGGCGCCCGAGCAGGTGGAGAATGACAAACTGCGGCCAATCCGCATTGCGGCGGGGGCATTGGGGGCCGGCCTGCCGTTGCGTGATCTATGGGTGTCACGTCAGCATCGGATGTTTGTCTCGTCCGATATTGCGCATCAGGTTTGCGGCGCGGCCGAAGTTCTTTTGCCCGCGATCCGTTTGGTGGGTTTGCCCGGAATCACCATTGAGGCGAAAATTGAAGCGGTTGAATATGTGCATTTACTGTTTGACCGCCATCAAATCGTCTTTGCCGAAGGTGCGCCGACGGAAAGCCTGTTGCTGGGGCCCGAGGCGCTGAGGATGCTGCCGGTTGAGGCGCAAGAGGAAATTGAGGTGTTGTTTCCGAAAGCAGCGGAACTGGCCTGTTTAGCGGTGCCTGCACGGATGATCCCGCAGCGGAGATGGCAAAAGACGCTGATCGCGCGGAGCAAAGCGGCGGCTTTGTTGCCGCAGGCGTTTGGGCGTGGGCGGGCGCGGGCGCGGGTGCTTGGCTGAATTTTTGAATGGAGGAGTGGTGCGCCTGCGCCCATCTTGCGAGGTGGGCGCGAGAAAACGCGTTTGCTGGGCTACACAATCGATGTGCACCCGCTTATATGGCAGGTCGAAAGGGGCGTTAACGCTACCTTGCAGAACAGACGCACCGGATATAGGGTGCGCGGCGACAAATAAGGGGCTGTGCCGGTAAAAGCGCATGGCTGTAGACAGGGGCCATGCGCCCCACCGACCGAGAGGACTTTTTGATGTTTGTTACTCCTGCTTATGCTCAGGCTGCTGGTGGTGCTATGGGCGCCGTGACCTCGCTGATGCCATTGATCCTGATTTTCGCGATCATGTATTTCTTGTTGATCCGTCCGCAGCAGAAAAAGCTGAAAGACCATAAGGCGATGGTAGAGGCGTTGCGGCGCGGCGACCAAGTGCTGACGCAAGGCGGGATTGTCGGCAAGGTTGTGAAAGTGGCCGAGGACGGGATCGTCGAGGTGGAGATTGCCGAGGGTGTGAAGGTCAAGGTGATGAAGCACACCATTGCGCAAGTGATGTCCAAGACCGAACCGGCAGCGGCCTAAGCGCAGAAAGCCCTAATCCATGTTGCACATACCGCTGTGGAAGCGCGTGATAATCTTGGGGCTGTGTGCCTTGGGGGTTATAATCGCTGTACCGAACCTGTTTTACAGCAAGGTTGAGACGCATAATGACGCCGCGATTGCGGTGGAGGCGGCGGGCGGAGTTGCCACGCCCGAGCAGGCAGCGGCGGTGGCGTTGTGGCCAGAGTGGTTGCCATCTGGGTTGGTGAACCTTGGCCTTGATCTGCGCGGCGGTGCGCATTTGTTGGCCGAGGTTCAGGTCGCCGATGTGTATGAAGCGCGGATTGATGCGATGTGGCCCTTGGTGCGCGACGCGCTGCGCGATGTGCGCGATGCGGCGGGGAATGTGCGCAGGCAGCCGTCGGTACCCGGTGTGTTGCGGGTAGCGATTTCCAAGCCAGAGGGCATGACGCAGGCCTTGGCGGCGGTGAAGGCGTTGGCCACACCGGTGGTGTCGCTGACCGGGGTTGGGCAGAATGATATTGAGGTGACGGCTGAGGGCGACGAGATTATCGTGCAACTGTCCGAGGCCGAGCGGGTGGCGACGGACAATCGTACCATTCAGCAGTCGTTGGAAATTATTCGCCGGCGTGTGGATGCGGCGGGCACACGAGAGCCTACGATCCAGCGGCAGGGTGAGGACCGGATTTTGATCCAGGTGCCCGGCATTGGGTCGGCGGCCGAGTTGAAGCTGTTGATCGGGACGACCGCCAAGCTGACGTTCAACCCGGTGGTTGGGCGGACATCTGATGCAGGGGCGAACCCCGGGCCACGAAATTTGCTGCTGCCCTCGATGGATGAAGAGGGGCAGTTTTACATCGTCGAGCAAACCCCGGTGGTGACCGGTGAGGATTTGACCGACGCGCAGCCTGCGTTTGACCAAAACAACCGCCCAGCGGTAAGTTTCAGGTTCAATCCGGCGGGCGGGCGTTTGTTTGGCGACTATACAGCCAATAACATCGGTAGCCCTTTTGCGATTGTGCTGGACAATGAGGTGATCTCGGCCCCGGTAATTCAATCGCATATTGCGGGCGGGTCCGGGATTATCACGGGCAATTTCGGTGTTGAAGAAAGCACCAATCTGGCCGTGTTGCTGCGGGCAGGGGCATTGCCCGCCGAGATGACGTTTTTGGAAGAGCGCACGGTTGGGCCGGAATTGGGGCAAGACAGTATTGATGCAGGCAAAGTGGCGGCGGTGATCGCGATTGTGATCGTAGGCCTTTATATGGTTGCGTCTTACGGGCTGTTTGGCATGTTTGCGAACACCGCGCTGGCCATCAACATCGCGCTGATCTTTGCCATTCTGACGATGATCGGCGGCACGCTGACCTTGCCGGGGATCGCGGGGATTGTGCTGACGATCGGTATGGCGGTGGATGCCAACGTGCTGGTCTATGAACGGATCCGCGAAGAGATGAAAACCGCCAAAGGCCCGGCGCGGGCGATTGAGATTGGCTATGAAAAGGCGATGTCGGCGATCATTGATGCCAACGTCACCACCTTTATCACGGCGGCGGCGTTGTTTTTCTTTGGGGCAGGGCCGGTGCGTGGTTTTGCTGTGGTGTTGGGGATCGGGATTGTCACCTCGGTGTTCAGTGCGATCTTTGTGACGCGGTTGCTGATCACGTTTTGGTTCGGCTGGCGCCGTCCCAAGACCATTGAATTGTAAGGAGAGCCGAAAATGGCTTGGCGTCTGAAGCTCGTTCCTGAAAATACCAACTTTAACTTTTTCCGCTGGCAGTGGTTCACCTTTGGCGGGTCCATCGTGCTGATGTTTGTGGCCATTCTGGCTTGGGCCGTGATGGGCCTGAACTTTGGTATCGACTTTAAGGGTGGGACGACCATCCGTACCAACAGCACCACGGTGATTGACGTGGGCGCGTACCGCCAAGCGTTGAACAGCCTTGATGTCGGCGACGTGTCGATCACCGAAGTGTTTGACCCGTCGTTCCGCGCCAATCAGTACGTGGCCCAAGTGCGGATCGGCGCGCAAGACGGGTATGAGGCGGTAACGCCAGAAACGCTGGCAGATGTTGAAGGCGCGTTGGTGGCACTGGACCCGGCCCTGAAGGTTGTGTCGGTAGAATCGGTGGGGCCAAAGGTTTCGGCCGAGCTGGTCTGGACGTCAATCATGGCGATTGCGGCGACAAGCGCGGGGGTGTTGATCTATATCTGGCTGCGGTTTGAATGGCAGTTCGCGCTGGGCGGGGTTTTGGCCTTGCTGCATGATATGATCATCACCATTGGCCTTTTTGCGGTGTTCCAATGGAAGTTTGACCTGACCATCGTGGCGGCCTTGCTGACCATTTTGGGCTATTCGATCAATGATACGGTGGTGGTATTTGACCGATTGCGCGAAAACCTGATAAAATACAAAACTATGCCGCTGCGCGATGTGATGAACCTGTCGGTGAACGAAACGCTGAGCCGGACGATCATGACCTCGGGCACCACATTGATGGCGCTGGGGGCGATGCTGATCTGGGGCGGCGATGTGATCCGTGGGTTCAGCTTGGCGATTTTCATCGGCGTGATCTTGGGGACGTATTCATCGGTTTACGTGGCCAAGAACATTGTTTTGCTGCTTGGATTGGACCGGTCGGAAAAGCCGAAGGGTGGCAAGGGAACCCCTGCGGAATACGCCAATATTGATGCCTGAGGGAGGATGCGATGCGCCTGACCGAAGTGACCTATGACAATGCCCAGCCCATAGACAGCTATGGGCCGGGGTTTTTTCGGGTGGCAGGGCAGGTGCTGCACGGGGCGGTTTTGGTGACGCCTTGGGATGCAGGCCCATGGGGGGGCCTTGATGATACCGCGGCACCCATGGCGCTGGTTGGCAAGATTGACGTTTTGTTTGTTGGCATGGGGACGGAAATTGCCCATGTTCCCGCGACCTTTCGCCAAATGCTAGAGGACGCGGGGATCGGGGTTGAGGTGATGAATTCACCTGCGGCGGCGCGCACCTATAATGTGCTGTTGTCCGAAGGGCGCAGGATTGCCGCGGCACTGTTGCCGGTTTTGTGATTGGCCCCGCTTTTTGTAGTTGGCCCCCGTTTTGCGCTAAATCCCCGCTATTCTGCGCTTGATGCCTTGGGCCGAGAAGCGCATGATTGGGCCAAATTTAGAGGGGCTGGTTGACACACCCGCGACCCAGCACCAGATATAGTTATGTGAGAGGGGAGAGCCAATTGCTGCCGAACTGTCGGGGCATGGCTTTCTTGCCAAGGAAGGACATAAGATGAGTGACGTAAAAAACCCCAGCTACCCGGTATTGCCGTTGCGCGATATTGTGCTGTTTCCGCATATGATCGTGCCGCTGTTTGTCGGGCGTGAAAAATCGGTGCGTGCGCTGGAAGAGGTGATGGCCGAGGATCGCCAGATCCTGCTGTCAAGCCAGATGGACCCCACGGTTGATGACCCCACCGAGGACGGGATTTTCCGCGCCGGTGTGCTTGCCAATGTGTTGCAACTGCTGAAGCTGCCCGATGGCACGGTTAAAGTGCTGGTTGAGGGTAAAAGCCGTGTGCGCATTACCCAGTTTATTGAAAACGATCGGTTCTTTGAGGCCGAAGCCGAGCCTTTGACCGAATTGCCGGGCGACCCTGCGACGGTTGGCGCCTTGGTGCGTGCCGTGGCGGATGAGTTTGAACGCTATGCCAAGATAAAGAAGAACATCCCCGAAGAGGCGATGACTGCGGTGGCCGAGACGAAAGAACCGTCGCGGCTGGCCGATTTGGCCTCGGGTCATTTGGGAATTGACGTGGCCGACAAGCAAGCCTTGTTGGAAACGCTGGATATTGGCGCGCGGTTGGAAAAAGTCTACGGCCATATGCAAGGCGAGATGAGCGTTTTGCAGGTTGAGAAAAAGATCAAAACCCGTGTGAAAAGCCAGATGGAGCGGACGCAGCGCGAGTATTATTTGAATGAGCAGATGAAGGCCATTCAGAAAGAACTTGGCGACGGCGAGGACGGCCAGAACGAGATTGCCGAGCTGGAGGCGCGGATTGCCAAGACCGCGCTGTCCAAGGAAGCGCGCGAAAAGGCCGATGCCGAGTTGAAAAAGCTGAAAAGCATGAGCCCGATGAGCGCTGAGGCGACTGTCGTGCGCAACTATCTTGATTGGTTGTTGGGCGTTCCGTGGGGCGTGAAGTCCCGCGTGAAAAAGGATCTGAGCAAGGCGCAAGCCGTGCTGGATGCCGATCACCACGGGTTGGAAAAGGTCAAAGAGCGGATTGTCGAGTATCTGGCAGTGCAGGCGCGGTCTGCCAAGCTGAAGGGGCCGATTTTGTGCCTTGTTGGCCCGCCCGGTGTTGGGAAAACCTCGCTTGGCCGGTCGGTTGCCAAAGCCACGGGGCGCGAGTTTATTCGCATCAGCCTTGGTGGGGTGCGTGACGAGTCTGAAATTCGCGGTCATCGGCGGACCTATATTGGGTCGATGCCCGGCAAGATCATTCAGGCGCTGAAAAAGGCGAAAACGACCAACCCGCTGATTTTGTTGGATGAGATCGACAAGATGGGGCAAGATTTCCGTGGAGATCCGGCCAGTGCGATGTTGGAGGTGTTGGACCCCGAACAGAACGCGACCTTTACCGACCACTATCTGGAGGTGGAATACGACCTGTCGAACGTGATGTTTTTGACCACGGCGAACACCTATAACATGCCGTCGCCGCTGTTGGACCGGATGGAGATTATTCCGCTGTCGGGCTATACCGAGGATGAAAAGCGCGAGATTGCCAAGCAGCATTTGATCCCCAAGCAGATCAAGAACCATGCGTTGAAAAAGGGTGAGTTTTCGATTGCCGATGACGCGCTGTTGGAAGTGATCCGCACCTACACGCGCGAAGCCGGTGTGCGCAACCTTGAACGCGAGCTGGCCAAACTGGCGCGCAAAGCCGTGACCGAGATTGTGAAGGGGAAAACCAAGGCGGTGAACGTGACGATTGAGGGGCTGGAAGGTTTCCTTGGTGTCAAACGGCATCGCTATGGTCTGGCCGAAGCGACGGATCAGATCGGCGTTGTGACCGGGCTTGCCTGGACCAGCGTGGGCGGTGAGTTGCTGTCAATCGAGGCGCTGCGCTTGCCCGGCAAAGGCCGGATGAAGACGACCGGCAAACTGGGCGATGTGATGAAAGAGTCGATTGACGCGGCGAGCAGTTATGTACGCTCAATCAGCCCTGAGATTGGGGTGAAGCCGACGAAGTTTGAGACGATTGATATCCACGTCCATGTGCCGGATGGTGCGACGCCCAAAGATGGGCCGAGTGCCGGGCTTGCCATGGTCACGTCGATTGTTTCGGTTTTGACCCAGATCCCGGTGCGCAAAGATATTGCGATGACGGGTGAGGTCAGCTTGCGCGGCAATGCGATGCCAATCGGTGGCTTGAAGGAAAAGCTGCTGGCGGCGCTGCGGGGCGGGATCAAAACGGTGCTGATCCCACAGGAGAATGAGAAAGACCTGTCCGAGATCCCGGACAATGTGAAGGAAGGCCTGACCATTATTCCGGTAAGCCATGTGCGCGAAGTGCTGAAATTGGCGCTTGTGCGGCAACCCGAGCCGATAGAATGGGATGAGGCCGCAGAAGAAGCCGCAGCGGCGGCGCGTTTGGCCAAGGCGGACGAATCCGCTGCGCAAGCCACCGCGCACTAAGCGGTTTTGCTGAAGTAACTGAAAAGGCGCGCTCGAAAGGGTGCGCCTTTTTCGTATTGAAGGCCGCAAGATCACAAATTCCACCGTTCCCAAACGCAGCAAAGCCAGTTAGTTTGTTTCTATACAGGGAACAAAAAGGAAGCAGGTGCCATCATGGCCACAACCAAAAGCGCCACGGTAAAGAGCGCCCCACCGAAAACCGACAATGCCAAAGCGATACCTGCGGAGCCCGCAGCAAGCGCCAAGCCAGCGCCGCCGCGCGGTATTCCGGCCCCGCCCATCAAGGCCGCAGAGGTGGTCGTGCCGAAAATGGCGGTCGTTGCAGGGTCGCTGAACACTGGCGATAACCCCAGTGCGACGGCCTATCCGACCGAGAACGACCAGCCTGTGATGCTGAAAAAGCAAGAGCTGGTGGAGCGGATTGTCAAAGCCTCGGGGGCCAAAAAGAAAGATGTAAAGCTGATTATTGAGGCGGCTTTGGGTGTTCTGGGCGACGCGCTTTCGGCGGGCGAAGAGCTGAACCTGCCGCCCTTGGGCAAGATGAAGGTCAACCGC
>CBDTUV010000099.1:0-9259 GCA_965363575.1 uncultured Pseudorhodobacter sp.
CCCACCAGCGTTGCAAAGAAAATACCACCAAAGAAATGACCCGCCGCCGCCACGCCGCCCTCACTCTCGCTTAGCACCTGCACCACGCCAAAGGCCAAAACGGCGGCCAACGCGCCTATCGGGTCACTCACAATCGCTTCCCATTGCAACAAGGCCGCAGGCCTGCGCGACAGCCGCGCTTGGCGCAGCAAAGGCGCGATCACCGTGGGGCCAGTCACAATCATAATGCCGCCAAACACGGCAGACGCCTCCCACCCCAGCCCTGCACCGTAATGCGCAGCCAAACTGGACGTCAGCCACCCCAAAGGCGCACCGATAATCACCAGCCGCCGCACCCCCTTGGCCGCATCTTGCAGCGCGTGCAGGTTCAGCGTCAGCCCACCTTCAAACAAAATCACCGCGACCGCGATTGAAATCATCGGTCCCACCAGATCGCCAATATCACGCGATGGGATGAAAATTCCCGTGATCGGCCCGACAATCAGACCCGCCAGCAGCATCAGCACAATTGCAGGCATCTGGATGCGCCATGCCAGCCATTGCGCCCCCACCCCGATCACACCAACCAGCGCAAACGCCTCAACGGGGTTCAATCCTTCGGTCGTCATGTCGCCTTACTCCGGCTGGATCGGCGTTGTTTGAAACAACCGCGCGTGTTCTTGAATGGCAAAACGGTCGGTCATGCCGGCCACGTAATCGGCCACGATTCGGGCCAGCAAAACATGGGTATCGGCGCGGGCCACATCCTCGGCCCATTCTGTGGGCAGCAAATCGGGCTGCGCCATAAACAACGGAAACAAATCGCGCACCACGGCAGTGACCCGCGTGCGTTCTTTCATCACGCTGGGCGCACGGTACATTCGGGTGAATAGAAATGAGCGGATCGCCTTCAACTCTTGATACAGCGGCTTGGAAAACCGTATAACAGTGCCCTCCATCGCCCTGATATCATGGACAGATTGTGGTTGTGCGGCCTCTAGCCGAATATTGGCCACGTTGATCACATCCTCCACCATTCGGCCAAAAACCCGGCGCAGCGCCTCATGCCGCCGGCGCATTTTTTCCAACCCGGGATAAAGCGCATCGACCTCGGCAAAGGCGGGGCCGGTGACGGGCAGGTCCATCAAATCCGCCTCATCAAACAGGCCAGATCGCAATCCGTCATGCAAATCATGGTGCGAATAGGCAATATCATCAGCAATCGCAGCCACTTGCGCCTCGGCACTGGCAAAGGTGTGCAATTCCAAATCCCATTCAGCATTGGCCTCTACCAGCGCATAGGGCAGCGCGTCACCGGGGGCTGCCACCACGGGGCCATTGTGTTTCGCAATGCCTTCAAGGGCTTCCCATGTCAGGTTCAAGCCATCAAAATCGGCATAATGGCGTTCCAACCGCGTCACAATCCGCAAGGCTTGGGCATTGTGATCAAACCCACCATAAGGTGCCATCAGCTCGGCCAAGGCATCCTCGCCCGTGTGGCCAAACGGCGTGTGGCCCAGATCATGGGCCAGCGCAATTGCCTCGGCCAGATCGGTGTTCAACCCTAAAACGCCCGAAATGGTTCGCGCAACCTGCGCCACCTCAATCGAATGGGTCAGGCGCGTGCGGTAATAATCGCCCTCATGCTCAACAAACACTTGGGTCTTATGCTTCAACCGTCGAAACGCCGATGAATGGATGATCCGGTCCCTATCGCGTTGAAAAGGTGAACGGAACGACGACATCCGCTCCTCGTGCAGACGCCCGCGCGAGGCGTCGGGCTGGCAGGCATAGGGTGCAAACATCATTCAAACCTTTTGCGCCATGCTGTCCATGGCTGTTCGTGCCATCTATAGGCCAATCGCTTGGCAAATGGCACCCTAGACAGCGCATCTTGTTCCATCCCTCTTGCGGGCCTATATTGTAATAGACCCCAGACACAAGGTGCTGTCGAAATGACCCTGACCCTGCCCCCCCGCGTGACCGACCGTGCCTTTGCCCGGCTGGCCGAAATTGCCGAAGAAACCGGCGATATCAAAGCGTTGCGCGTCGCTGTTGAAGGGGGCGGCTGTTCTGGCTTTCAATATGACATCCGGCTGGACGACCCGGCCGACGATGATATGATTTTGGAAAAGGACGGCATGAAAGTTCTGGTCGACACAGTGTCCTTGCCGTTCTTGTCCAATGCCGTGATTGATTTCACCGAAGAATTGATCGGCGCACGTTTTGTGATTGAGAATCCGAATGCCAGCAGCGCTTGTGGCTGCGGTATCTCATTCTCAATGTAAGCTTGCCCCTTTGGCACCCGCCGCCTAAAACAAATACAGCAATAAGGGGCGGATTATGAAACTGGCCACATTCAACATCAATGGTATCAAAGCCCGCATCGACGCGCTGCCGCGCTGGCTTGCTGCGGCCAAACCAGATGTCGTGGCCTTGCAGGAAATCAAATCCGTCGATGAAAACTTTCCGCGCGAAGTGCTAGAGGATATGGGCTACCGCGTTGAAACCCATGGGCAAAAGGGCTTTAACGGTGTTGCAATCCTGTCGCGCCTTCCGCTGGAAGATATCACGCGCGGCCTGCCCGGAGATGCGACTGACGAACAGGCCCGCTGGATTGAAGCGACGGTGATCGGCGAACGGCCTGTGCGGCTGTGCGGGTTGTACCTGCCCAATGGCAACCCCGCGCCCGGCCCGAAATATGACTATAAACTGGCTTGGATGGCGCGGATGGAAGCGCGGGTGGCCGAGCTTTTGAAAACCGAGGAACCCTTGGTGATCGCAGGCGATTACAACGTTATCCCGCAGCCCGAAGATGCCGCAAACCCCATGGCTTGGACTGAGGACGCGTTGTTTTTGCCCGCGACCCGTGCAGCCTATCGCCGCATTGTGAACCTTGGCCTGACAGACGCCTTTCGCGCCCGCAACCCTGCCCCCGGCCAGTATAGCTTTTGGGATTATCAGGCCGGCGCTTGGGAGAAAAACAACGGCATCCGCATCGACCACCTTCTGCTGTCACCCCAAGCCGCTGACCTTTTGCGCGATTGCCGCATCGACCGCGAGGTCCGGGCCGAGGAAAAGCCGTCCGACCATGTTCCCGTCTGGATCGATCTGGCTGCCTGAACCCAAACGGCCTTGGTGTTACGGCGTGCCCGTCACGTCATGCCCGTAAATCCAGTCAAACTTGCGCAGCGCCAATCCCGGCGCCACCGCTCCGCCCAGCCGCAGCCCCAAATGCGCTACCCCACGCAGCGGGCCGGCCAGATGATAGGCCTTTGCATTGCCATTCGCAGCCTGCACAATCCGCGCGCAGCGAAACTGCCGCAGCGACTGATAAGCCGGCAGACCCGCCGTCAGCCCCAAACGGTCCAGGCAATCGGCCAACACCCAAGCATCCTCTAGCGCCATATTCGCACCTTGCGCCAAAAACGGCAGCGTGGGGTGGGCCGCATCGCCCAGAATGGCAGCGTTTTGCCCAAACCAATGCTTGGCCACCGGATGGCGAAACAGCCCCCACAGCCACACATCACTTGCCGCCTCTAGCCAGCCCTTGACCCGCGGGGAAAAGCGGTTGAACGCCAAGCGCATTTCGATCGGGTCATCGCGCAGGTTCCAGCCTTCTTGCACCCATTGCCGCCGTTCCTCCACGGCCACGATATTGCGCATCGTCCCACCGCGCAGCGGATAGCTGACCAAATGGCGGCCTTCCCCCATATGCACCTCGGCCTCGGCCGGATCACCGGGCGTGGCCGGGATAAGCGCCCGCCATGCAACCTGATGCGTGAAAAACGGCGCCACCACCCCGTTCAGCGTGGCCCGCACCCGCGAATGCAAACCATCCGCGCCAATCACAAACCCGACGCGGCGTTCCTCGCCCGTCGCGGTGACAAGCCGGGGCGTGCTGCCTGATAAATCGACATCCTCAATCCGCTGCAACAGCTGCAACTCGACCCCCGCGGCCTCGGCCCCTTGCCGCAGCAAGTCGATCAGATCGGCACGGTGAACAAGGTGAAAAGCGTGGTCTGGCCGCAACTTGGCCACGTTCAACCGTAACACAGAATCGCCACTATAGCCGTCCCGCAAATGGATCGCTTGGGTGCGAGTGGCGACAGCAGTCAACGCGCCTTCCAACCCCAAAGCCCGCAAGACCACGGCGCCGTTCGGGCTAATCTGCAACCCTGCCCCAACCTCGCGAATCGCATCGGCCTGTTCCAACACCGTTACACGCGCGCCGCGCTGCGCCAAAGCGGTGGCAACTGCCAGTCCCGCCACGCCAGCGCCCAGCACGGTGAATTCGGTATCTTTCAAAGTCATCTATTGGGCCCTTTAAAACGCGCAAAGCCGGACCCTGTGTCAGGTCCGGCCTTTTCGATCATCACCGATTGTGGCGTGTGGATCAATCCTTGCGATCCAATTTGCCACCAACCCCGGCACTTCAATCTTCGCGGTGAACTCGTTCACGGCGCTCATGCTTTTCTTGGGCTTCCAGCGTCATCGTGGCTATGGGGCGCGCATCCAGCCGCTTCAACGAAATCGGCTCTCCGGACACTTCGCAATAGCCGAACTCGCCATGCTCGATCCGGCGCAGCGCTGCATCGATCTTGGACACCAGTTTACGCTGCCGGTCCCGCGTGCGCAGCTCCAACGCGCGGTCGGTTTCCTCGGACGCGCGGTCTGCGATATCGGGCACCGCACGGGCGGACCCTTGCAACCCTTCAATCGTTTCTGCCGACTGGTCCAGCATATCTTGCTTCCAAGCCAACAATTTGCGACGGAAATATTCCAACTGGCGGTCATTCATGAATGGCTCGCTCTCAGCCGGGCGGTAATCGTCGGGAACAAAGGTCTCTACCTTCATCTCATCAATCTCCATTAGGTCGGACGCAGCCGATACGGGGCATCTGTGATACGGCGGCCTTGGCAGGGTCGTTGGGCATTACACACGCTCCTATTGCGGTCCCATTAAAGGAACCTGAAACCATTGTCACTAGCGGTTGCGACAATTTCATGGCGCGGATAGGGTCTTGTGGAAACATTAGACAGGGCCGCAACTTAAAGATGAAATTCACCTCCACCGACAGCTATATCGCCACCGAAGATCTGACCGTCGCGGTCAATGCCGCTGTGATCTTGCAACGCCCTTTGCTGGTAAAAGGTGAGCCGGGCACAGGCAAAACCGAACTGGCCCGCCAAGTGGCGCAGGCGCTGGGGATGCCCCTGATGGAATGGCATGTGAAATCCACCACCAAAGCGCAGCAAGGCCTATATGAATATGACGCCGTCAGCCGCTTGCGTGACAGCCAGTTGGGCGAAGAACGGGTGCATGACGTCAAAAACTACATCCGCAAAGGCAAGCTGTGGCAAGCGTTTGAGGCAGAAGAACGCGTCGTTCTGCTGATCGACGAAATCGACAAGGCCGATATCGAATTCCCCAATGATTTGCTGCAAGAATTGGACCGGATGGAGTTTTTCGTCTATGAAACCGGCGAAGTGATCAAGGCCCGCCAGCGCCCGATCGTTATCATCACATCCAACAATGAAAAAGAACTGCCCGACGCGTTTTTGCGCCGCTGCTTCTTTCACTTCATCCGATTCCCCGAAATTGCGACCCTGCGCCAGATCGTCGAGGTGCATTTCCCCGGCATCAAAGAGGCGCTTTTAACCACCGCCCTCACCCAGTTTTACGAATTGCGCGATATGCCCGGCCTCAAGAAAAAGCCATCAACCAGCGAAGTGCTGGATTGGCTCAAACTGCTTTTGGCCGAGGATTTGCAGCCCGAAGATTTGGCCCGCGACAAAGTATCGCTGCCACGCCTGCACGGTGCCTTGCTGAAAAATGAACAAGATGTGCATTTGTTTGAACGGCTCGCCTTCATGGCGCGGGGGCAGCGGTAATCTTGCCGCACCCCACATCTTGTACCTATCGAACACCGCCCAGTAGTTGAGTCTTGGTGTTAAAGGCGCCCTGTAACCCCTTGCAACTGGGCAGGGAATCGGGACGCAAATGTGGCGGACGCGCCCCGATGCTGCCTTAATTGCGCCACATTGCGATCACGTTTTTATGATTATTGAAATATATTGAAATATACCGCGATCAAAACAGGGTAAATCTGGCGTTCACCCTGTTTGCGCCCTCTAGCCATTGAATCCGCTTTCGCCGCAAAGATTCCCGATGATTGACACACGCGGGCCGCGAAACTGACACTCCATCCCTGTTCTCTAGACCAAGTAGCAGAACAACCAAGCGGAAGTGTCATGACCCAAAACGATATGTTGAGCACAAGACCCCTAGCGCCCGGCGATTTTGAGGCGTGGTTTCCGCTATGGGGCCAGTATCTGGCGCAAAATGACACAAAGATGCGCTGGACTGATCGTACAGCCCTATTCCGTCAGCTTGCCCGCTGCATCGACAATGCCGCCGCGATGGTGGTCGAATGTGATGGGAAAATGGTCGGGATCGCACATTACCATGTGCACAAGGCCGAATTTGCCTTTGAAAACGCCTATTACGTCCAAGACGTCTATATCACGCCCGAATTTATGGCCCAGCGTGCCGGCGCCACCTTGATGCGCGCGCTCTATACGGCGGCCCAGCAAAGCGGTGCGCCCGCAGTCTATTGGAAGGCTGCCGAACTTAGTCACAACCGCACCCAGTCTGTTGCGGAAATCTCGTCTTTCCTCCAGTTCAAAAGGGCCGCTTAATATGCGCTTGGCCTCTCTATTGGCAATCGGCTTCCTTACGGCATGTGTGCCAAGTCCGAGTGCCGATGTTTCGATGAACCAAAGCAAATCCTCGACGGCAACCAGCGGTCGGGTTTCGCCCGAAATGAACCGCTTTGGTCTAACCACAGCCTCCAGATCGCAACGCAACAACGCCGATATCGCCCGCGATTTTCTGGAATTGTCTTTCACCATGGAAAGCGGACGCCCGTTGCCCATGCTGACCCGCTTTGAAGGGCCGATCACCGTGCGCACTGCGGGGCCAATGCCACCCAGCGCCTCCACCGACCTTGCGCGCCTTTTGCAGCGGTTCCGCAATGAGGCTGGGTTGAACATCCGCGAAGTGGCCGGTGGGCCTGCGTCGATCAATATCGAATTTGTCCCGCGCAGATCCATTCAGGCAGTCTACAACAACGTGGCTTGCTTTGTTGTGCCGCGCGTCACCTCATGGGAACAGTTCCGGACGGGCCGCAACACCGGCACCTTGGATTGGTCAACCCTGACCGAGCGTCAGCAAGTTTCGGTCTTTATCCCGGCTGACAGCACCGCCCAAGAGGTCCGCGATTGCCTTCATGAAGAAACCGCACAAGCTATGGGTCCGCTGAACGACCTGTTCCGCTTGACCGATTCTGTCTTTAACGACGACAATTTCAACACCACGCTGACCGGCTTTGATATGACCATTCTGCGGGCCTATTATTCGCCCGAATTGCGCTCTGGCATGACCCAAGCGCAGGTCGCGGCAAAACTGCCCGGCATTTTGGCGCGGATAAACCCGGCAGGCAAAAGCGCGGCCTTGCGTCCGCAAAGCAAAGCACCGCGCTTTTGGATCAACGCGATCCAAACAGCCCTTGGTGGCGGCAGCAGTACCCAGCGGCGTGAAGGCGCGGCACGCCAAGCCGTATCGACCGCCCACGCCCAAGGTTGGACCGATGGGCGGCTGGCGTTCAGCTATTTCGCCCTTGGTCGCATAACCTTGGCCCGCGACCCAAACACCGCAATCGGGGCCTTTTCCGAAGCAGGCCGGATTTACCGCAGCCTGCCCGGTGGCGCCATTCATGCCGCCCATGTCGATATGCAACTGGCCGCCTATGCCTTGTCGCGCGGCGAGGCTGACAAAGCGCTCGAAATCGCCAACCGCACAATGCCTGCCGTTGCCGCAGCCGAAAACGCCGCCCTCATGGCCACTTTTATGCTGATCAAAGCCGAAGCGCTAGAGATTCAGGGCCGCACGCGCGAAGCCTCGGCCGTTCGGATAGACAGTGGCGGCTGGGCGCGCTATGGCTTTGGTTCAGATGCGCAAATCAAAGCGCGGGCAGCCGAAATCTCGGCCCTCGCGCGGCGCGGCAAAAAAAGCTGACAACCGGGCAAACGCCCCTTTGTCACGGGGGCGAATGAATGATTGTTTTGGGCAGTATGCTGCTGGGCGCCATAGTCGGCGCAGGACTTGCGCGTAAACGTGGGGGCAAGACCTTGGATCTGCTCCAATATGGCGCAGGTTTCATGATTGCCTTTGGCCTTTTGGGCCTGTTCGTGACCATCCTTATTGATCGCATGATCTAGGCCGATGTTTCTTCCCTTCTTCGACAGTCTGCGGCGGCATGGGGTTCCCGTAAGCTTGCGGGAATACCTGTCCTTTCTGGAAGGGGTGGTCGCAGGTCTTGTGACCTATGACGTTGATGGGTTCTATTATTTGGCCCGCCTGACCATGGTCAAGGATGAGCGGCATTTGGACCGCTTTGACCAGGCTTTCGCGCACAGTTTCAAAGGCTTGGAAACCGTCACACCCGAAGCGGTGATAGAGGCGTTGGACCTGCCCGAGGATTGGCTGCGCAAACTGGCCGAAAAGCACCTGAGCGCAGAGGAACGCGCCGCGGTTGAGGCGATGGGCGGCTTTGACAAGCTGATGGAAACCCTGAAGCAACGGCTGGAAGAGCAAAAAGCCCGCCATCAAGGTGGCAATAAGTGGGTGGGCACCGCCGGCACCTCACCCTTTGGTGCTTACGGCTACAACCCCGAAGGCGTGCGTATCGGCCAAAAAGAAGGCCGCTATGGCCGCGCTGTCAAGGTATGGGACAAGCGCGAATTCAAGAACCTTGATGACACAGTGGAACTCGGCACCCGCAACATCAAAGTGGCCCTGAAACGCCTGCGCAAATGGGCGCGCGACGGCGCGTCCGAGGAGTTGGACCTCGACGGCACCATCCGCGCCACCGCCGAACACGGGTATCTTGATGTAAAAACCCGCCCCGAACGGCGCAATGCGGTCAAGGTTTTGCTGTTTCTCGATGTCGGCGGCTCGATGGACCCTTATGTCAAAGTGGTCGAAGAATTGTTCAGCGCCGCGCGGTCTGAATTTCGCCACCTCGAACACTTCTATTTCCACAATTGCATCTATGAAGGCCTGTGGCGCGACAACCGCCGCCGCTGGGACGCGCAAACCCCCACATGGGACGTTCTGCGCACCTATGGCCCTGATTGGAAATGCATTTTCGTCGGCGATGCCAGCATGAGCCCTTATGAGATCCTCCACCCCGGCGGTGCCAATGAACATTGGAAC
>CBDTUV010000100.1:0-9187 GCA_965363575.1 uncultured Pseudorhodobacter sp.
CCGCGGCTATTCGACCGCTGATCTGGCACAGGAATTTGGCCTGCCGCGCAATCATCTTGGCAAGATAATGCAGCGCCTGTCACGCGAAGGCACTGTCGAAACCCGTCGCGGTGGCGGCGGTGGCGCGATGCTGGCGAAACCGCCGCAAAATGTTAAGTTAGGCGATGTGGAGCGGTCGCTCGAGGCCGACCAGCCGTTGTTCGAATGCTTTGGGGCCGTGATGCGCCCTGAATATGCCGCCCCGCTGATCGCGGTAAGCCACGACGTCGCCACTCATTTCGCGACTATCGCAGCCGCGAACGCGTATTGGAAAGATGTGAAATGACCACGGTAGAGCTTGGCGGAAACGGCTTTGTGGTTGAGGCAGAAAGTATCGCCGAGGCGTTCGGCATTTCCGCCACAAGCGTGCAAGAGTTGATGCGGTCGGGCGCTATCACCTCGCGCTGCGAAAAGGGTGAGGGTGAAGACGAAGGCCGCTGGCGGTTGACGTTCTTTTACAACAATCGCGCCTTTCGCCTGACGCTGGATGAAGCCGCGAAAATCATCAGCAACGCGCGGTTCGACGCCGCGCGACGGCAGTTTTAGCCGCCTTCATGCCATTGTTGCGCGGCTGGCTTGGCAATCGCCAATAGGTCAATCGCGCGGGCGGCGATTTGGTCGATGATCGCCTGCACGCTGCTTGGGTTAAGGTAAAACGCAGGCACAGGCGGCAACAGGATCGCGCCCATTTCGGTGGCGGCGGTCATGTTGCGCAGATGTGCCAGCGTCAGCGGCGCTTCGCGGGTTAATAAGACCAGTCGCCGCCGTTCCTTTAGCTGAACCCCCGCCGCACGGGTCAGCAAATTGTCGTCCAGCCCGTGCGCAATCGCGGCCAAACTGCGCATCGAGCAGGGTGCCACGATCATCCCCGCAACTGGAACCGAACCCGAGGCAATGCTGGCCCCGATATTGCCAATGTCATGGCAACGGGTGGCCATGGCCCGCAGCCCCTCCCACGCGGCAGGCCCACATTCGGCGACCAACGTGCGCTCGGCAGCGGGGCTGGCAACCAAGTCAACCTCAACCCCCATCGCCAACAATTGTCGCGCGATCGAGATGCCCAAACCCGCACCCGAGGCACCCGCCACGCCCAAAACCACGCGTGGAGTCATAGCTTTATCCTCGACAAAAGATCGGCGGCAAATTGGGCATCTTCGGGGGCTGTGTGCATCACTGTTCCCCATTGTCTGCTGGTTTCGCTGTCAATCTTGATCGTGGCATCAATCCCCATTTTCCCCGCAAGGCCGGGCTGGGGCGAGGCAAAATCAAGATAATCCATCGGCGTATTCTCTAGCAGCATCACATCGCGGGCCGGGTCCATCCGCGTGGCCAGCGCCCAGGCGATATCGTCCCAACTGGCGGGGTTGATGTCAGCATCCACCACCACAATCATCTTGGTATAGCTGAACTGTGGCAACATCCCCCACAGCGCCATCATCACACGGCGGGCTTGCCCCGGGTAGCGCTTGTTAATGCTGACCACCGCCATGCGATAAGAACAGGCCGCAGGCGGCAACCACAGATCGTGAATTTCGGGAATTTGAGCACGGATGGTAGGCAAGGCAAGGCGGTTGAATACTTCGCCGATAATTGCAGGCTCATCCGGCGGCCGGCCTGTGTAGGTCGACAAATAGATTGGATCGCGTCGGTGGGTGATGGCGGTGATTTGCACCACAGGAAAAGGCTCGGCGGGGTTATAGTACCCCGTATGGTCGCCAAACGGGCCTTCGGGGGCGAGGTCGGTCGGGGATACCCAGCCTTCTAGTACAATCTCCGCCTCGGCCGGGACCATCAGCGGCACGGTTTTGCAGGCCACAAGGCGCGGGCGCAAACCATTCAACGCGCCCGCAAAAGTAAGCTCGGACACGGTTTCGGGCAATGGCAGGGCAGCTGACAGCAAGGTCGCAGGGTCCGCTCCCAGCACTATCGCCACCGGCGTGGTCTCACCTTGCCGTGCCCAGCTTTGGTGATGCGCAGCCCCGCCCCGGTGCGGCAACCAGCGCATAATCAGCTTGTCCCGCGCCAAAACCTGCGCGCGATAAACGCCTGCATTATAGCGGCCAATATCGCCCGCAACCGAACCGAAAGGCCGCGTTACCACTACCGGCCAGGTGATAAGCGGCCCCGCATCGCCCGGCCAATGGGTCTGAATGGGCAGCGTGGACAGGTCCACATTCGTGCCCTCCAGCACCACTTCTTGCACTGGGGCCGACCGGGTGATTTTAGGGCGTGTGGCCAGCGCTGCCTTTAGCATCGGCCAACGCGACAGCGCATCGCGCAATCCATCAGGCGGGGTGGGCGTACGCAAGGCCGCCAAAAACGCGCCTAAATCCGCCACGCGGTCCAGCGAAATCCCCAGCCCCGCCGCAACCCGTTCTGGCGAGCCAAACAGGTTGACCACCACAGGGACTGCGGATTTGGCCCCATTACCCAGTACCGGATGATCAAACCGAAGCACCGGCCCGCCCTGTTCCAAAACAGCGCGATGTACCGCCGTCATTTGGTGGGAAACTGAAACGGGGTCAGTAATTACCTGCAACTGATCGGTTTTCGCACACCAGTCCAGGAAGCTACGTAGGCTGGGGAAGGGGGGTAAATCGCGCATCGCATGGTCCTGTCTGGTGGCTTGCCTCGCGCCTATCAGTAAAAAGGTTGGCTGAAATTGACGGTCGTCAATTTTTTTGCGGGCCTTTGGCAGTAAATGAAAACGCCCCGATGAGGGGTGAATACCCTGCCCAGCATCAAGGACCCTGCCGTGCCCCAATCCTCTGTGCATATCCCGCAAGCCCCCGCCGCTTTGGCGCTTGCCTTGCAGCTTTTGCCGCTGGGTCCGCTGTCGCTGTCGCTGACGGCCTATGCCCGCCATGTTGCGCGCCATCATCCCAGCCTGTTTCGCAGGCTGGGCGCCTACAATCATACCCGCTTTGTGCTGGACCCAACCGACCTGCCGTTTGTCATTTGCCTAGACCCGAACGGCGGGGTGCCGCATGTTGCCCTGACCCGAGGACGGGGCGACGGCGCTGCCCGCATCGCAGGCCCACTTGCCGCCCTTTTGGGGCTGGTGCATGGCGCGTTTGATGGCGATGCCTTATTCTTTTCGCGCGATCTGGTGATCGAAGGTGACACATCCGCAGCGCTTGCCCTGCGCAACGCGATTGATGATGCCGAACTGGACCTGTCACAAGAAATCACCCGGTTTTCCGGCCCCTTTGCCGCCCCGCTTCAACGGTTTTTCGCCCTGATCGAACGCCGCAGCGGCGTAAGCCTAACCCGCAGCACACAGGTGGACGCATGGTAATGGAAATCGTTTGCCCCGCAGGCACGCCTGCGGCAATGCGGGCCGCTGTGACGGCGGGCGCGCATACGGTTTATTGCGGTTTTGCCGATCAAACCAACGCCCGCAACTTTCCCGGCCTGAACTTTGACCGCACCGAGATGCGCGAAGGCATTGCCTTTGCCCATGCCCACGGGTCCAAGGTGCTGATCGCCATCAACACATTTCCCCGCGCAGGCGATCAAGGGCTGTGGCACCGCGCCGTGGCTGATGCCGAGGCATGTGGTGCCGATGCGGTTATTCTGGCTGACATCGGTTTGCTGGATTATGCTGCTCGCAACCATCCCAACCTGCGTCGCCATCTGTCGGTGCAGGCGGCGGCTGCCAATGCCGATATGATCAATTTCTATGCTGATGCCTTTGGCGTGAAACGCGTGGTGCTGCCGCGCGTTTTGTCGGTGCCGGAAATCGCGGCGATCAACGCCGAAACGCAGGTGGAAACCGAGGTTTTCGTGTTTGGTGGGTTATGTGTGATGGCCGAGGGGCGCTGCTCGCTGTCATCTTATGCAACGGGGCTGTCACCCAATATGAACGGCGTGTGTTCCCCCGCCAGTCATGTCGAATACCATGATGATAACGGCGTTTTGGATGCACGGCTTGGGGGCTATACCATCCACCGCGTGCAAAAAGATGAGCCCGCCCCCTATCCCACCCTGTGCAAAGGATGTTTTAGCACCGGTGATAAAACCGGGCATCTGTTCGAAGATCCCGTTAGTTTGAACGCCGAACAACTGATCCCGCAGTTGCAAAAGGCTGGCGTAACCGCGCTGAAAATCGAAGGACGGCAGCGCTCGCGCTCCTATGTCGCGCAAGTCGTGCGCAACTTTCGTGCGGCGGTGGATGCACTTGAGGCTGGAAAACCGATGCCCGAAGGCATGCTCGCGCGGCTCTCGGAAGGCCAAGCCATGACCACAGGCGCCTATAAAAAGACATGGAGATAAGCGCATGGACCTAACCGTTGGCCCAAACCAATTCTTCTGGTCGGCAGATCGCTGGGCCGCGCTTTATGATGACCTTGCGCGTGCGCCCGTCAACCGCGTTGTCTTGGGCGAGGTGGTTTGTTCCAAACGCTTGCCGTTTTTCCAAGACCGCATCCCCGAGGCGATTGCAACCTTGCTGGACGCGGGCAAAGAGGTGGCGCTGACCAGCCTTGCGCTTGTGACCTTGAAACGCGAACGCAAGCAAACTGCGGAACTGGCCGAGATGGGCGTCGAGGTTGAGGTGAACGACCTGACCGCGCTTGCTCATCTGCCCCAAGGCACCGCGTTTTCGGTGGGACCGCTGGTCAATGTGTATAATGAGGGCACGCTGGCTTGGCTGGTATCGCGTGGGGCCACGCGGGTGTGCCTGCCGCCAGAGCTACCGCTGGCCTCGGTCGCGACATTGGCCAAGGCGGGGGCCGATCTGGGGGTAGTGATCGAGGTGTGGGGCCATGGCCGCCTGCCATTGGCCATTTCGGGGCGCTGCTATCATGCGCGGCTGCACAACCGGCCCAAAGACAACTGCCAATTCGCCTGCGAGGATGACCCCGACGGGCTGGATGTACGCACGCTGGAGGGCCAACCTTTCTTGGCGATGAACGGGGTACAAACCTTGTCCGATAGCTATGCTTGCGCCGCCTATCAGGTTGACGCCTTGCGCGATGCGGGCGTGCGCGCCCTGCGCCTCTCGCCGCAATCAAGCGGGTTCGGCACGATCTGCGGCCTTTACCGGCAGCTTTTGGATGGGCAGCAAAGCCCCGTCGAAATCACCAAGGCAATTTGCCAGTTGGATGAAAGTACCCGCCTGTCTGACGGGTTTTTGACTGGGGCTAGGGGCATAGATTGGTCCGGCCCTCTGCCCGATGCCGTCCAAGCTTAGCATCCTCTCCAGCGCCCAAATCTGGGACGCGCCGCACAGACCGCTGTTTTTGGCGGCGTTCCTATGGGCTTTGATCGTGATCGCATGGTGGCCCTTGGGCGCAGCGATCGGTGTGCCGCCCCCGTTTGAACCAGCGGTTTTGTGGCATAGCCATGAGCTGCTGTTTGGTTTTACCTCGGCCGCTATTGGCGGCTATTTGCTAACGGCGCTGCCCAGTTGGACAGGCTTGGCCCCGCTGCAGGGCGGTTTGTTGCAAGGCTTGGTGTTGCTTTGGGGCCTAGCGCGGCTGGCCACAGGCTTTGCTTGCAGCCTGTCGTTGCCGCTGCTTTTACTCGCGAATGCAGGCTATTTCCTGCTGTTGGCAGCAATTTTGCTTTGGAAAATCCTTTTGGCCCGCACCTACCCAAAGCTGGGGTTTGTCGGGGCCGTAATTGGCCTTGGCCTGTGCGACGCGATCTTTTTGGGCGCTATGGCCACGGGGCGGCCATGGATCAGCCTGTTCATCGCGCAGATGGTCGTCACAGGGATTGCCCTGTTGATCGTTACTATCGCTGGTCGCGCCATTCCGGCCTTTACCCGCAACTGGCTTTGCCAAACCCCAGATGCGCATTTGGTGGTCAATGACGGGATTTTTGCCCGCCGCTTGGCATTGGTTCTATTAACGCTTGCGATGATCGCCAGATTGGCGGTCTGGCCGATTGTGACGAATGTCGCGCTTATGGCCGCAGCGCTGGCGCTTTTAGGAATGATGCGTGGCTGGCAAACGTTAACCGTGCGGCGCAACCCTTTGTTGGCAGCGCTGCATTTGGCGTTTTTGTGGGTGCCCGTTGGTCTTGGGGCGATAGGGTTTCTGGGATTGTTTCCTGAGGTCTATCCTTTGGCCGATGCCCTTCATAGCCTGACAATCGGAGCTATGGCAGGGTTGGTCATGGCAATTTCAGGTAGGGCCGCCGCACGTCGCGGCAAAGAACATATGTTCGTAGGGAACGGCTTTATAATCGGCTCTACCGCAATATGGGCTGCAACATGGCTACGCTTGGCGGCGCCACTTGCCCCTAATTCCGGTCTTGTGAACGCCGCTGCCACTTTGTGGTGTTTCGGCTGGGCCGCATTTATCTTGGGCTTCAGACCTGCCCTTATAGGCCCCGCAATCCGTCCGGTTCTAAGCGGCAAAAAACACGGCCCCCAGCAAGACAGCAACAAAAGGAACACCCTATGAAAATAGCATCCATCACCGCGCCCGAACGCGGCGCAACCGATGAAATTTTGGTTGACATCGCGGCCCGGCTACAGGCCCAAGGCCGCATAGTTGCGGGGATTGTCAAAGATAGCGGCTATTGCAGCGGTTTTGCGAACGGCTGTGATACCAAAGTGCGGGTTCTGCCCGATGGCCCGATCCTGAAAATCACGCAAGAGCTCGGCAAAGGTTCCGACGCGTGTCGGCTTGACCCCGGTGCGATTGCCCAAGCGGTGGCCTGCGTCGAAAACGGTGCTTTGCAACACGCCGACGTGTTTATCCTTAATAAATTTGGGCCCGAGGAAGCCGCAGGCCGTGGCTTCTGCGCCGCAATCGGCCTTGCGCTGGAACGGGGTATTCCGGTGTTGGTGGGCGTGGGTGCCGCAAATCAAGCGGCGTTTGACCAGTTTTCCGGAGGGCTGGCCACAGCACTTGCGCCGCAGCCAGAGGCCATTTTGGCATGGGTGCAGGGCACCAAGCCCTAACCGGCCCCTTTGGGCATCGGCAACTTGCCGGTTTTATAGGGCGTCCAACCGGTAATTTCGGGATAGAACTGCTTGCGCCATGCCCGCAAACGCGGGTTAAACATCCGCCGCCACAATGGCGGCACCATGGCAAGCGCGGTCATCGGCGGATAACCGATAGGCAGCATCAGCACTTCACCCGCGCCATAAATCTGCAACAGTCGGAACCGCCGCATCGGATGAATGTGATGATCAGCGTGGCGTTGCAGGTTTATCAGCAGCAGCCCCGAAATCCTTTGCGCGGACTCCCATAAATGATGCGGCTTGACCGGTTCATATTTGCCATCCCCCAGATGCACCCGCGTCAGCCCGTGATGTTCTACATAATTCGTCAACTCTAACCGCCAAATCGCGACAAAGGCCTGAAAGGCAAACAGCCCAACACTGACCCATCCCCCAATCCCAAAAATGCGGTCTGCAGCGCCAGATATTTTCAGATCGTGTTGGAGGGGTGCCAAGCCGACCGCCCACGCCGCGCCAATATCGCCTTTTCCGTCCGCCAATCCGAGCCAAAACCCTTGCGCAAAACATGGCTGAACGCACGGTGAAATCCCTCGTTATAGCGGGCCGTCACGGTGTCGCGCCGAGTGCCTACATAGGCGTTATGCACCAGCAGATGCTCGGTCCGAAAATGGCCATAAAGCACAATCGCTAGCAGAAAATCGCCAAACGCGCGTTCGATCCGGCTGGGTTTATGCATCAACTCATGCGAATAAACGATGTCGGCTGTGCCTGTTGTCACCCCAATGCCAAACATAATGCCCAGCGTTTCCAGCGTGGAATAACTGCCTACGCGTAACACAATACAGCGCCCCGAAAACCAGTGCGAATTGAATGGAAAACCAAAGCCACGTCAGCAATCGAAACCAAACCAACGCCGCGTCAGGCGTGTAAGGGTCGGGATTGCGCAGGTTTTTGCCCAGAAATATGTCCAGCAAAGGCATTAAGACCCAACCGTAAAACGGGATATAGGCCTTGCGTACATACATCGGCACCGGTGGATAGAGTCGCATGATCCCGCGAAACACCGCCTTGGAATGGGCGAGTTTGAAAAGGGCCGAGAAATAAATCTTATCAGGCTCCATCGCCAAATGGCTGGTCTGCGTCTCAATCTCAACCGGCTGACCATTTTCCAGGGGTTTCAGCCGCTCCACCGCCGCTACGCCACAATCCCACATCGCCGGAAAGATATGGCGAACGCACCCGCCTTCAAACGCGGGATCAACGGTCCGGCGTTGTCGCGCCCAAAGCGCCCCGTTTGTGATAAACACCGACTCGCCCAGCAAAGGCTTTAACCCCACACGAATTCGGTCAGATTTCGGGAAATCCGTCGGCCATTGCTTTGGTACCAGATCCACAATCGCGGGGTCGTTGCACATATAAAATCGAAAGAACGGCGGGCGCATTTCGGCCAGTCACGCCCGAAAAACCTCGCAGGCTGCGCCGACATAAGGTCTTAGCAAAACAGCCGCAGATAACTCCAAATCGACACCTTCCCCTTGCACGCCAAGGGTTTGGGTGGAACACCGTCTAAATCGTTAAGCACAGGCAGGTCCTTTGGCATTACGCGTAAAGCCTCAAAGCTTTGGCGGCGGCAACGGCCTGCTGTCATTGACGACTGTCAATTTTACGTACGAAACAAATCTTTTCCAACGCCTGCCTGATACATTAGGTCGCAGTCGACCATCACAGCCATTGGGTCTAGGCTGGTCGCGTTTACCTCAACGCCGAGCCCAACGAGCCCCGAATGCCCAACGACCTTGCGCCCCATCCCTGTGGCAAATGCGCGTTCTATAGCCAGAGCGTCTGGCAACCTGTTGAAAGCGGGGCGATTTCGGTTTTGATGCGTGGCTTTACCCGTAAAATCCTTGCCGCAGATCAGGTGGTTTTCGAACAAGACGATGAAAACAAAGGCGTGTTTTGCGTCTCGGCGGGGCTTATTGCGCTGCGCACCCATAACCCCAATGGCACATCTACCTTGCTTAAACTGGCCTATCCCGGCGAGATCATCGGCTTTCGATCTTTTCTGGCCAATGCCAAACACAAAACCGAAGCCCGCGCTTTGCTGCCCTCTCGGGTCTGCGTTGTGGCGCAGCGTGATGCTAACAATGTGGTGCGAGGTAATCCTGCGGTTTTGGAACGGCTCGCGGCGCGCTGTATATCTGAGATTGACGCCAACCAAGAGCGTATTAT
>CBDTUV010000101.1:0-9117 GCA_965363575.1 uncultured Pseudorhodobacter sp.
TTGCGGGTGGATCTGTGACTACAGTTCCAACGCGCGATCACCCGCCGCGTCCCTGATCCGCGTCGGCAACCCGATCCGGTTCAGCAATCCAAGGAACGGCTTAGGGTCCAAATCCTCAACATTGGCCATATGCCCCACATCCCAAATCCCTTGCGCGATCAGCATCGCGGCGGCGACAGGCGGCACGCCTGCGGTATAGGAAATGCCCTGCGACCCGACTTCGGCAAACGCCGCGGCATGATCCGAAATGTTATACACAAACACCTCCACCGGCTTGCCATCCTTGGTGCCCTTCACAAAATCCCCGATGCAGGTTTTACCGGTATAATTCGGCGCAAGGCTGGACGGGTCGGGCAGCACAGCTTTGACCACCTTCAGCGGCACAACCTCCAACCCTTCGGCAGTGACCACGGGCTGTTCCGACAGCAGGCCAAGGTTTTTCAACACGGTGAACACGTTGATGTAGTGATCGCCAAACCCCATCCAAAACCGCACATCGGCATGGGGATAGCGCTGGGCCAGCGAATGCACCTCATCATGCCCCGACATGTAGGATTTTTGCTTGCCCACCACGGGCAAGTCATCCTCGCGCCCCACCTCAAACATCGCGTTCTCGGTCCACTGGCCGTTTTGCCATGCATAAACGGTGCCGGTGAATTCGCGGAAATTGATCTCGGGGTCAAAGTTGGTGCTGAAATACTTGCCATGATCGCCCGCATTGATGTCTACAATATCAATGGCTTGCACCTCATCCATGCACTCGTCCACGGCATAGCGGGCAAAGGCATTGACCACACCGGGGTCAAACCCAGCGCCCAAAATCGCGGTCACACCTGCCGCTTTGCACGCCTCGCGCTTTTTCCATTCATAATTGCCATACCACGGCGGCGCCTCGCAAATCTTGGCCGGATCTTCATGGATCGCCGTGTCGATATAGGCCGCGCCCGTGGCAATGCACGCGTCCAGCACGGTCATATTCACAAACGGCGACCCCACGTTAATCACAATCTGCGCCCCGGTTTGGCGGATCAACACCTTCAGCGCATCCACATCCATCGCATCGACGCTGTACGCATGAAACGGCCCCGGCACCTTCATCGCAGCCTTCGCCCGCACGCTCTCAATGATATCCTCACATTTCGACACGGTCCGGCTGGCGATGTGCAAATCGCCCAACACATCATTATTTTGCGCGCATTTATGCGCCACAACCTGCGCCACGCCCCCGGCCCCAATAATCAAAACATTGCGTTTCATATCAATACCTTTCAGCCCAAATTGCCTTCAAAATCCGCATAATCAAATGTGCGCGCAACCGTCATAGACCCGTCCAATTCGCGCAGCACAATCGACGGCATCTTGACGCCGTTAAACCAGTTTTTCTTGACCATCGTGTACCCGGCCGCATCGGCGATGCTTAACCGATCGCCAACAACCAGCGGTGCGGGGAACGAAAACTCGCCAAAAATATCGCCGGCAAGACAAGATTTTCCGCACACCATGTAAGGGTGCGCGCCCGTCACCTCCATTTTGGCAGGTTCGCGGTAAATCAGCAAATCGAGCATATGGGCCTCGACCGAAGCGTCCACAATCGCCAAATCCTTGCCGTTGTTCAGCAGGTCCAGCACCGTCACCTCAAGGCTGGCGCAGCCCGTAATCGCCGCCTCGCCGGGCTCCAGATAGACCTGCACGCCAAATTTTTTGGCAAAGGCCTGCAGACGCGAGGCCAGGCGATCCAACGGATAGCCTGCGCCGGTGAAATGGATACCGCCGCCAAGGCTGACCCACTCCAAACGCTCCAAAAACCCGCCAAACTCGGTCTCAATCCGGGTCAATTGCTGATCGAACAGTTCAAAATCGTCGTTCTCGCAATTGTAATGGATCATCACGCCCGAAATCCGGTCGGCAACGGCGTTCAGTTTCGCCAAATCCCATTCGCCCAAACGGCTGAACGGGCGGGCCGGATCTGCCAGATCGAAATGCGATGTTGAAAACTGCGGGTTCAACCGCAATCCCCGCGCAATCCCGGCGGTTTTGTTGTCAAACCGATCAAGCTGGCTGATGGAATTAAAGATGATCTTGTCGGCATAGCCCACAGCCTCATCCACCTCATCCTCGGCCCAAGCGACCGAATAGGCATGGGTTTCCTTGCCGAATTTTTCGCGCCCCAGACGCAGTTCATACAGGCTGCTGGACGTGGTGCCATCCATATGGTTTCGCATTGCATCAAACGCGGGCCAGGTGGCAAAGCACTTCAACGCCAGCAAACATTTCGCGCCCGACAAGTCGCGCAAGCTGTCCATCTTGGCCATATTCTCGGCCAGTTTGGCCTTGTCGATCAGGTAATAAGGCGTCGGTATCATGGCGTCCCCCAACAATCAGCAAGCCCCGTGTCAAGCAAGAGAGGGGATATAGGCCACGCGCAGGGGTGATGCAAGGCATCGGGGGCCTTCGTTGCCCCGTGCCACGCCATCGCCGAAAAGGGAATGGCGGGTGCGAGGCCAGCGCGCCGGATGCTGCGCACAACACCTAAAACGGCTTTCGGCAATCACATCCATTGCCCAACACTAGCCATTGTTTGGCAAGATACTTTAGAACACAGAAAAGGAGATCTGACATGGACGTCCAGCAGATGTACGAAGACTTTCGAAGTCAGTATATTGAAATGACCAAAGCCGCAGATGCCAAACACGAGTCGATTTGGGGTCGTGTTGAACATGAAGTTACACATGTGTGGTTTGAAAGCCTTGCGGGTGCGATCAATGATCGCATGGGAATTTCAGAGCAGCGCGCTGAAATCGCAGCGATACTCGCGTTCTTTGACATGAGTTTTCGCAACGGTAGCAAAGAGGTTAAGACCTGCATTGATACCAGTTTTGTTGAGAACCTCTTTTGGCAAGTCATTCCCAAGACTGCAGCGCCCGTATGGGCCATTTTGCCAAAAAACTTACAGCAACTATATATTGGATTTCATGGCCGTTCACCAAATTAAGGTTGAGCGGCGCGCGTTTGCTGCCGCTTTATAAAAGCAGGTTGCAAGCGACAGCAATGAAGGAAAGCAAAGTCCCGGGTAGCGGTCAATCAGGCACTCTAGGCAATGCGCCATCGCCCTCTCTAGTGCCGCCGCGCCATCATCGCCTCTTGCGCCGATACAATCCCCCGCGCGGCCAAATCGGATACCTCGGCCGCGTGTTTTTGCAAGGCGGCCACAGTCTCGGCATCATCCGACGTTTGGATGATGATAATCCCGGTATCGGTCGGGTCCATGTCCGTCACGATCAGCGCCCGGTTTTTGAACAAGATATCCAGTGTCAGGCTTTGAATTGTCACGCGCGGGTCACGGCCTTGGTCCACCCGGTCGATCATGCCGATCACATGGGTCACCAACTGCTCGCGCAGGTCGGGGTCGGTGGTTTCGGTCACCGTGCGAATGCCGTTGGGCAGGTTTTCAACCGTGCGCGTTATCAGGCTATGGTCCGCAAACATCACGCGCAATTCGCCCTCTTCGGCTGGCGTGGTATCAACGCCTTTGAACATATGCGCCATGCCAAAGCCGCCCATATGCCCCGCGCCCATAGTGTGCATTTGCGACATCATCAAATGTTCCAGCCTGTAGCGGTTGCCATACGCCAGCCCGCCCAGCACAACAAGCGCCCCAAGCGATAGCATCAACGTGCGGCGTTTCATGGCGCGTCCCTTCATATTCAATATGTGTGATCTATGGGCTATGGCCGAACACGGGTCAAGCGGTGCGCGATGCAACTGCGTTCGCGGGTTAATATTTGGTAAATATAATCTGGAATATCTTTTAATTTCAATTAGTTACTAAATCATCCGCGCGCGATTCCGCACCGTCACATCATGCGGATAACATCTTTTCCCACCGCCAGAACATAGCCCCTGCGGGCAATCGTTTTGACCAGCAATTCCGATACCAGCTGATTTCCCAATGCATCGCGCAGCCTTTTTATCCGCACAGCCCCCGCCGCCTCTTCACAATCCGATGCATCGCGGCCCGAAATCACGCCCTCAATCTGCGCGCCGGTCATCACATCATTATCCATCCTCGCCTCAGCCAGAACCGACAAGGTTTCAATCGCCGCCTCGGTCAGTTTGAATTCCAGATCGTTGATATAAACCGCGTTGCTTTCGCGGCTGATAAACAGGCTGGAAACTTGAATCCCGGACCGCTGGATCGCCGAGATTCGACGGTTCAAAGCAACAATCGTGACCAGAAAAACCAAGGCCGCGATCATCAAAGCCGTGGCAAACACCAGCAGCACGAAAATCACGACCCGGTAGCTGGACAAAACCTCTGAAAACGCGGTGCCTGATTGGGCCAGGATTTCCAGCAGCTTGATCTCGGCCCCCGTGGTCAGCCCATCATTTTCCACAAACAGGCGTTCAACCCGCGTATTGAAAGCGTTGGCATCGGGCAGGTTCAGGAACAGAAAAACCGCCGTGCCGAACAAGATCAGAACGATGGCCGCAATACCGCCCGCCACGACCCGGTTGCCCGCCCGCAAGCTTTCAGAAGAAGAGGAAGTAGGCACCCGCACTGGCTTTCCTTTCGGCAAGACCCTCAGGTCCAAAGATGGACAGGACGTTCAGAAGTGTCCAGCCCTGTTGCTGCAGCCGTGGCGCGATCACGCCCTTGGCCGCCGCTTTTGAACAGGCATTGTCGGGCAAGGCAATCACCCCGTAATGCAGCCGCAACGGGTTGTCTTGTTTGGCCTTATAGTCGGCAAAACACTCTGCCTGCGCGGCCCCGGCGCAGGCCAAGCCAATCACCACTGCGGCACATCCTAGTTTAAAGCTCACGGCGCGATCCTCCTGATCTGCGGGTTTTCTGCGGATTTGGATCAATCTGCCCTGAATGGCGGTTGTTATTCAATATCACGCGGTGGGTGCAGGCCTGCTATCGCATAACTTGGCGCTGATATTGCCTGTCAAATCCGGATGCGCCCAATTTGATCCCATCACCCCAGACGCCGCAAAGCGTTGGCCATATATAAAGGATCTCGACATGGAATTCCTGAAAACCGCAACCGCCCGTCGTTTCACTGCAACGCTTGCGGCCACGGCAACGGCCCTTGCCTTGATGACAGCCGCCGCTGTTCCCGCCCGTGCCGATAGTCGCGGCGATGATTTCGCTAAGGCATTGGCCGCAGTTGCCGCGATCGGGATTGTCGGCTCGGCGCTGCACAACAACAATAATAACCGCCGGGCTACCGAGGTGCATCAGCCACGCTACAAGGCGGTCCCACAGCGCCACCATCGCGCCACCGTTTTACCGGCCCAATGCGCGGTTGAGGTGCGCGGCCGCCGCCACAGCAGCATCGCCTATACAGAGCGTTGCTTGCGCCGCGCCGGGATCGACCAGCGCCTGCCGCGCCACTGTGAGATTGCCATTCGAAGCCGCGGTCGCGATCGCACGGCCTATGACCAGAATTGCTTGCTGAACGCTGGGTTCCGCACGCAAGGGCGTGGCCGCCGTTAAAGGCCACGTCGGGGCGCGCAGAGTTCCCCGCTGACACGCGCCCAAACTCGGGGTGGAGGGGTGAGCAGCCTCCGCCCCATCTTTACATCGGCCTCTTTCCATTCCCTGCCCAATCGGGTTTGGTCGGGCCATGATACAAAATGCCCCAGATGACCGCTTTGAAATCGCCGCCCGAAACCGGGGGGCGTTGTGCATTGCGGGGGTCGATGAAGTGGGGCGTGGCCCGCTTGCAGGCCCCGTTACCGCCTGTGCCGTTCGGTTGTTGCCGGGTCGGGTGCCGCCGGGGTTGAACGACAGCAAGGCGCTGACGGCGCGGCGGCGCGAAGGATTGTTTGATGCGATCATGGACATGGCCGAGGTTTCCATCGCCCATGCGTCGGTTGCGGAAATTGACGCGCTGAACATTCTGCGCGCCAGCCATCTGGCGATGGTGCGCGCGCTCCAAGGCCTGCCAACCCCACCTGATTACGCGCTGATCGACGGAAACCTGATGCCACGCGACATGCCCTGCGCCGGTGAGCCGATTATCAAAGGCGATGCGCTAAGTCTGTCGATTGCCGCGGCGTCTATTGTGGCAAAAGTGACACGCGATCGCATCATGGTGGATTTGGCGCGACAGCATCCGGGCTATGGTTGGGATCGAAACGCCGGATATCCGACAAAAGAGCATCAGTTGGCGCTCCTAAATCTTGGGGTGACCGCGCATCATAGACGTTCGTTCAAGCCAGTACACAATATCTTGTATCAAGATAAATCTGTAAGTCTTTGATTCAATAAAGAATTTGACGGCGAATCAGGAATGACTCATCTTTGTCCTTAACAACACGACGCAAAATGCGCGGGGCAGAGGCAGAGATGATGATAAAAACTAAGACACCAGAGGCGGCTGTTTTGCCGTTGAACCAGATTCTTGCAGGTGACTGCATTGATATGATGAACAGCCTGCCTGCGGGGTCGGTTGATCTGATTTTCGCGGACCCGCCCTATAACCTGCAATTGAAAGGCGATCTGCATCGCCCTGACAATTCCAAGGTGGATGCGGTTGATGATCATTGGGATCAATTCTCTAGCTTTGCCAAATATGACCAGTTTACCCAAGCTTGGCTTGCGGCGGCGAAGCGGTTGTTGAAACCGAATGGCGCGTTGTGGGTGATTGGGTCGTATCACAATATTTTCCGGGTGGGTGCGACACTGCAAGATCAGGGCTATTGGGTGCTGAATGATGTGGTGTGGCGCAAGTCAAATCCGATGCCGAATTTCCGTGGCAAGCGCCTGACAAACGCCCATGAAACGCTGATCTGGGCAAGCCGGGATGAGGGCGCGAAATATACCTTCAACTATGAGGCGCTGAAGGCGTTGAATGAAGGGGTGCAAATGCGGTCGGATTGGGTTTTGCCGATCTGTACCGGGCATGAACGGCTGAAGGACGAGGCGGGGGATAAGGCCCATCCGACCCAAAAACCAGAAAGCCTGCTGCACCGGATTTTGGTGGCAACGACCAATCCGGGCGATGTTGTCTTGGACCCGTTTTTTGGGACCGGCACGACCGGGGCTGTGGCCAAGATGTTGGGCCGCGACTTTATCGGGATTGAGCGGGAAGAGGCGTACCGCAAGGTCGCGGAAAAGCGGATCTCGAAGGTTCGGAAATTCGACGCGTCAGCGCTGGAAATCACCGGGTCAAAACGGGCGGAGCCACGGGTTCCGTTTGGGCAAGTGGTGGAGCGGGGCATGTTGCGGCCGGGTGAGGAATTGTATTCCTTGGGCAACCGCTACAAGGCGAAAGTTCGGGCCGATGGGACGCTTGTCGGCAATGATGTGAAAGGGTCCATTCATCAGGTTGGGGCTGCCATGGAAGGCGCGCCGAGCTGTAATGGCTGGACTTATTGGCACTTCAAACGTGAGGGGAAGATGGTCTCCATCGATATCTTGCGCCAGCAAATCCGGGCCGAAATGGATGAGAGCCGGCCCCACTGAGGCCCCCCCATTTATCAAAGTTTACCGCCTGCGTCGGGGACCGTCCCTGATGCCACTTTCCCGCCATGCTTGCATGGCGGGACTTTTTTTGTGGACGATGAATCGCGCGCGAACACTTTAGTAAGTCATTGAAATATAATAATAATCATATTTTTGTTAACTAAATATTAGTGCGTACACAGCCGCGCCCGCGCCCTAGCGGGGGCTGGGATTCAGCGCTTTGTTATAGCTGTGCCAGTCTTTGATATCGGGATAATTCACCTTGCGCCATTTGCGCACGCGCGGGTTCATTATGCGTTTGAACAGCGGGGGGACCATCGCGGCGGTGGTCATGACCGGATAGCCGTAGGGCAGCTGCGGCGCCTCATTCTCGGTGTAGGTTTGCAGCAAGGGAAAGCGGCGGTCGGGTTTGTAGTGGTGGTCGGAATGGCGTTGCAGGTTGATCAGCAGCCAGTTTGACGCCTTGTGGTCGGCGTTCCACGAATGGCGGGGCAAAACGTGCTCGTACTTTCCATCACCCAGATGGCGGCGGGTCAGGCCGTAATGTTCAATATAATTCACCAGCTCTAGCTGCCAGATGGCGATGAAGGCTTGATATAAAAACAGCGCAAGGCCCATCCAGCCGCCGAGCAGTACGGCCAAAATCAGCATCACAGTTTGCAGCGCGCCGTAGCGCCAGAACGGGTTGCTGGGGTGGGTTACGGGCAGGTTGCGGCGGGCCAGCATCGCCTTTTCCGCCGCCCATGACGAGGTGATGGATTGATATAAAACGCGGGGGAAAAAGCGGTGAAACCCTTCGTTGTAGCGGGCTGTCACCGGGTCGCGCGGGGTGCCGATATAAAGGTGATGAACGCGGAGATGTTCAGACCGGAAATGCCCGTAAAGCACCGAGGCGAGGAGGAGGTCGGCCAGCCAGCGTTCCAGTTTTGACTTTTGATGCATCAGCTCATGGCTGTAATTGATGCCAACGGTGCCGGAAATAATGCCCATGCCAAAGAAAATCAGAATAGATTCCAGCGCGCCAAGGTGTTCGGCGCGCGGCACGTAATACAGCAGCCACAAAAGCAAAGTGAATTGCACCGGAAACCAGATCAAGGTGATGGCGCGGTACCATTGCAGGCCGGATTCAGGCGTATCCAGATCAGGGTTGTCGGGGTTGCGGCCTACAATCGCATCCAGCAAGGAAAACATCCCCCAAGACGCGATGGGCATCAGCAGCACGGTCCATCCGCCGAAAACGGCGCTGATCACCGCAACCGGGACCAGCGACAAGGACAGCCAGAACGGCAAGGCGGTAGTGATGCGGGCAACGTCAGTGGCGGGAATGGTTGTCATATGGCACCCTTGGATTTGGGCGCATGATGCGTGGGGGCTGCGTTTGGGTCAACGTGGCAAAAGTGCTGGCGACGCGAGGTCATAGGCTTTGCGCATCAAAGTGGGCAGGTTTTCGGGGTTAACGGGCTGAAATGTTCCGTGATCGGGCTGGGCGCTGGTGGTGGCGGCAAGTACGGTCAGGGTGGCGTGGAAATGGGTAAAGGTATGGCGCACCTCGCCCATATCTTGCCAGTTGGCGGTGATTGGCGCGGCGTGGTGCAGTGACTTTTTATCCCAACCATTGCCGGGGAAACCGATGGTGCCACCCA
>CBDTUV010000102.1:0-9099 GCA_965363575.1 uncultured Pseudorhodobacter sp.
TCCTTCCATTCCAACGAAAGGATCGCACCATCAAACCGTGGGATCAAACACCTAGATCGCGGTCAAACGCATTATAATCATTAAATTCTCTATTCGTGCTTGCGAAAGTAAACGTATCACTGAAACCTCCAAAACCCTGCAAAACTGCAGGGTTTAAGGCTATTCTTAGGGTTGCATCCCTCAAAACATCTATACCGAAGCGTGAAGTTAATATATCGTTCACACATATTGTATGTAACGAGAGTGCCCTCAGTGTCCGAGCCAGAAATCATGAGCCGTCAGACCCAAAAACGCCTTGATGAGGCGGCCGTTCTACGGACCCTCAACGCTTTTGCTGTTGATGTCATTACAATTCCCAGTGTCGAAGACCTGTTTTGGTATGTGGCGCAAAATGTGGTGGGGCGGTTGAACTTTGTCGATTGCGTGATCTACCGGGCGGATGACGTTGGCGCCAGCTTGACGCAGGTGGCCGCACTGGGCGCCAAAAACCCCTACGACCGCAGCATTTTGAACCCGCTGCGCATTGACTTTGGCCAAGGGGTCACTGGCCAAGTTGCGCAAAGCGGCAAGCCTGTGATCGTCGGTGATTTGCTTAAACAGCAAAACTACATCCCGGATATGAGCCCCGCGCGCTCTGAAATCTGTGTGCCCTTGCTGATCAAGGGGCGGGTTGTGGGCGTGATCGACAGCGAACACCCTGATCCAGATGCCTTTGGTCAGGCAGAACTGGACATTCTGACCACCGTTGCCGCCATGACCGGCGCCAAGCTGGAGTTGTTGGCCGAGGCCGAACGCTCACATCAACGCTACCGCGATCTGGCCGCCTCACACGTCCAACTTAGCCAAGAAACCGCCAGTCGCAAAGCGTTGGAGGCCAAGCTGTTCGCCGCCCGCAAGCTAGAGGCGATCGGTCGGTTGACCGGTCGTTTTGCGCATGATTTCAATAACCTGCTGACCGTGATCTCGGGCAACCTAGACTTTTTGGCCGCCGACACCCGCCGCCCCGATGCGCAGGCCAGTCTGAAGGACGCACAGTCTGCCGCAGGCCGCGGCGCGCAATTGATCCGTGATATGCTGGCCTTTTCGCAGCGCACCCGCTTGTCGCCAGAGCTGGCCGATTTGAATGAAATCGTGACAAATGTCTGCACCCATGCCAAGCCGCTTTTCCCCGCCGACATCACCCTGACCCAGGATTTGGCTGACCATATAGGCGTGATAAACGTCGATATCAAAGAGACGGAAAACGCCCTGCGCAACCTGCTTTCAAACGCACGCGAGGCGATGCCGAATGGCGGCCACCTGCGCATTGCCACCGAAATGCTGCGCCACAATTTTACCGATAACCAAGATCTGGTGGCCCCGCTTATGCCCGGTCTTTATGTCTGCGTCAGCGTGCAAGATGACGGGGCCGGTATTCCCGACGCCAGCCTGCACCAAATCTTTGACCCGTTTTACACCTCCAAACCGGTTGGGCGCGGCGCTGGGCTGGGCCTGTCCATGGTTTTGGGCTTTATGCAGCAATCCGGTGGCAGTGTTTCGGTCCTGTCCAAGCTGCACCAAGGCAGTCGGTTCCGCCTGTATTTCCCCGCCATTATCGCCCCCGATGGCATTGAGACAAACGATTTGTTAACCATAGATCAGTAACCAAACGTTCAGATCAACTGGAGGGGATCATGGCTACATTTCAACCTATCCAACCACCTGAACTGCCGCTTATCAGCTTGCGTGACCTGTCGTCTGGCGACCCTGCAAAAGTTAGGGCCATCGCTGATGCCATAGGCAAGGCCGCGCGCCAGTTTGGGTTTTTCCGCATTTGTGATCATGGCATCGACCTTGACCTGATAGAGGCGACCTACCATTGCGCCGCCAGCTTTTTCGCGCTGCCCGACGCGGCCAAACGGCGCTTTTACATCGGCGACAGCCCTAACCATCGCGGCTATGTGCCTTTTACCGAAAAAGGCGACTACCCGGATGAGGTGCATCGCAGCTATGAGGCGTTTGACCTTGGCCTTGACCTGCCGCGCGATGATCCGGATTTTTTGGCCGGTAATCGGGTTTTAGGCCCCAATGTCTGGCCCGATTGTCCGGAATTCAAGGATACCGTCTCGCAATATTACACCAAAATCGCAGGCCTTGGGCGGTTGATCTGCGGCGCTTTGGAACTGCATTTGGGCCTGCCGCCGGGGGCGATGACGGGCCAAATGACCAAACCCATCTCGCAACTGCGCCTTTTGCACTACGTCCGTCAGGCCCATACCTCTGATCACCGCTCGGTCAATATGGGCGCGCATACCGACTATGAATGCCTGACCCTGCTGCACACGCGAAACGAAGGGCTGCAAGTCATGACCGCGCAGGATAAGTGGATCGACGTGCCAGTTGACCCTTCCGCTTTTGTCGTCAATATCGGCGATATGCTAGAGGCGTGGAGCAATGGTCTGCTACGCTCAACCCCGCACCGGGTGGTAAATTCCCGGCCTGAACGCTTTTCAATGCCTTATTTCGTTGCCGCCAACCATAGCACGGTCATCCAACCCTTTGCGCAACTGGTCGGCCCCGACACGCCCGCCAAATATGAACCCTTTACCGCCGGTGCGCATCTGGAACGGATGTTGATGCGCGATTTCCCCTATTTGCGGCACATTATGCAGCAAAAATCGACCTCACTTTCACCCTCCCTAATCACCCCGACCCGCAACCCGTTTGAAGGTCGATTAGCCCAAAGTGTATCTTAATCCTATGCCTCCAATAGACGCTCTTATCGCCGTCGCTTTCGCCGGCTTTGTTCTCAGTGCGACCCCCGGTCCGTCCATGCTTTATGTCTTGTCGCGCAGCGTTGGCCAAAGCCGCGCTGCGGGCTTGGCCTCGGCGCTTGGGCTGGCCTTGGGGGGGATGATTTTGGCCATCGCCACAGCCCTTGGCTTGGCGGCGGTTTTTGCCCAGTTTGATTGGGTGGTGGTGGTCTTGCGCTATGCGGGCTCGGCCTATCTGGTTTGGCTGGGGGTTGATATGATCCGCAGCGCCCGCACCAATGCCCAAGTGACGATCGCCGCACAGCGCGTGCATCACAGCTCTTTGCCGAAAATCATTTGGCAAGGGGTACTGGTAGAGGTGTTGAACCCCAAAACCGTGCTGTTTTTCGCGCTGTTCTTGCCGCCTTTTGTCCATGCGCATGGCGCGGAATACGCCCAAAGCAGTGTGCAATTACAACTGCTTATCCTTGGTGTTCTGGTGCCTTTGACCGCCTTGCCCTCTGATGTGGTCGTGGCCTTTCTGGGCGGTACAATGGCCCGCGCGATGACCGGAAAACAGGTGTTTCGCACCTATTTGGCATGGATAGGCGGCGGCATCTTGATCGCGATTGCGCTGAACTTGCATTTCGGTGTGTTTGGCTGACGCGGGTTATCCCCGCTGCAATTTCACCGGCTCGGACCGTCCCAATTTCAGAAAATGCGCCATAAAAGGTTTGGTCGCATCTTCCTCTCGTGTGGCCGCATACAGCCGTTTGATGATGGTCTGCGGCCCCAAAGGGCGGGTGACATAGTCGGAATTGCTGCGCAAATCGCGCAGCACCCAATCAGGCAGCACCGACACCCCACGGTTGGACCCCACCAGCATCAAAATCACCGCCGTCAACTCCACCGCCCGCGTGCCGCGCGGCTCAACTTTGGCGGGGGTCAAAAGTTCGGTAAACACATCCAGCTTGTCGCGCGTGACCGGATAGGTGATCAGCATTTCATCGCGAAAATCCTCGGCCTCAATCATGGCCTTTTGCGCCAAAGGGTTCTGGGAGGAGGCGACAAACATCGGGTGATAATCAAACAGCGGGTTGAACACCACATTGGATAAGGGCGCTGGGTCGGATGATATCACCAAATCCACCTCCTCACGCTGCAAGGCAGGCAGCGCCTCAAACGCCAACCCTGCGCGGATGTCCACATCTACCTCGGGCCAGGCCCGGCGGAACAATTCCAGCACCGGAAACAGCCATTCAAAACACGCGTGGCATTCAATCGCGATATGCAGTCGCCCCGATTTGCCTGACCGCAGCCCCCGAAACTCTTCTTCCAGCGCGTCCAGTTCGGGCAAAATCTTTTCTGCCAGCCGCAGCATCCGTATCCCCGCCGCCGACAGTTTCAGCGGTTTGGACCGGCGCACAAACAGCTCGACCCCCGCCTGATCCTCCAATCCCTTCACCTGATGGCTCAGCGCCGATTGGGTCATGTTCAAAATATCGGCCGCACGGGCCAATCCGCCGGCCTGATGAATGGCGCGGATGGTGCGGAGGTGGCGAAACTCAATATGCATTATGTGGTCAACCTCATAAACATGATTAGTATTATGAAATTGTCTCACATCCGGGAATCTGCGACAAGAGGGGTCAGAGCAGGAGCTAATAAAATGACCAAGACACCGAATATCTCGTTTGAATTTTTCCCACCCCAAACTTTGGATGCGTCCTTCCGCTTGTGGGAAACGGTGCAAACCTTGGCGCCCCTGAACCCCAATTTCGTGTCGGTGACCTATGGTGCCGGCGGCACCACCCGCAAACTTACGCATGAGGCGGTGGCCGCAATCGACAGCAATTACGGGCTGAACGTGGCCGCGCATCTGACCTGCGTTGATGCGACCCGCGCGGAAACACTGGAAATCGCGGAAAGCTATGCCGCGGCGGGCGTTACCGAAATTGTCGCCTTGCGCGGCGATGCCCCCAAGGGTGCGCAGCGGTTCACGCCCCACGCGGATGGTTTCGCCTCCTCGGTGGAACTGGTTGAGGCGCTTGCCGCGACGGGCAAATTCAAGCTGCGTGTCGGTGCCTATCCCGAACCGCACCCGGATTCTGCCGATACCTTGGCTGATGTCCGCTTTCTAAAGCGTAAAATTGAGGCCGGTGCGACCAGCGCCATAACCCAGTTTTTCTTTGAGGCGGAAACCTTCCTGCGCTTCCGCGATGCCTGTGCAAAAGAAGGCATCACCGCGCCAATCATTCCCGGCATCCTGCCCATCCAATCTTGGGACGGCACCAAGAAATTCGCGGCGCGCTGCGGCACAACCGTCCCTGCGTGGCTGGATGATGCGTTTGCTGCTGCCAAGCGTGACGGGCGTGAAGAATTGCTGGCGACAGCCCTTTGCACCGAACTTTGCGACACGCTGATCTGCGAAGGGGTTGAGGATCTGCATTTCTACACCCTGAACAAGCCACATCTGACGCGTGAGGTGTGCCATGCATTGGGCATGACCCCGCAGGTGGCCTTGCAAAACGTCGCTTAAATCACCCCAAGGTATCCCCAACTCGGGCGGTCTTCGGGCTGCCCGTTTTTATTTCCGCCGCACCACACGCGGCACCCCTGACCTGCCCATCGGATAGGTCGCCTCGGGGTGCTGCGGCACTCCGTGGGTCCGGTTCCAAAACGCAGTGCCACCCAGTCCCAACAGGACCGGCACCATCATCAAAAGCCCCGCAATAAACCCGCCCGCATGCGCCCAATAGGCCACGCCGCCGCCATCGCCGGGGGTGGAAAACCCAGCGAACAGCTGCATGGCAAACCAAACCCCCAGCATTACCCATGCCGGAATCGGGAAAATACGGAAAAAGATCACGATAATGATCAAAATATCGACCTTGGCGCGCGGGAACAGCAGCAAATAGCCCCCCATTACCCCCGCAATCGCCCCCGATGCCCCAATCATCGGCACGCCCGATGCAGGGTCGGCAAAAACCTGCAAGGCCGCAGCAGCAAGCCCGCACAGCAGGTAAAACCCCAAAAAGCGGGCATGCCCCAAAATATCTTCAAGGTTGTCGCCAAAAATGTACAAAAACAGCATGTTACCCGCCAAATGCATAAACCCGGCATGCAGGAACATTGACGTAAACAGCGTCTCAAGTCCCGTCCCCGCCATCACTTGGCGCGGCACCAAGCCCCAGTTCACAAAGAATGAGGACAGCACAGCTTCATCGGGAATCGTCAGCCAATAACTGGCAAAGATGCCGATGTTCAACAGCATCAGCCCATAGGTGACATACGGCACCCGCCCCGAAGGGTTATGATCGCGGATCGGAAACATCGCGCCAAACTTCCCGATCCGCGCTTATACGTCAAGGCCTTATGGGTTGGGGCCTGTTCAGGCCTCTCCCATCTCGGCCAACAACTCGGCGTTGCCGCCCGACGCTGTGGTATCAATGCAGACATGGCGTTCCAGCCGCACATGGGCCGCATCGGGCATACCACCAATCAGCGGCACAATCGCACCGTCACGCGCGGCCAAGGCCAGCGCATAGGCACGGCCCTTCGCCGCATCCCCCCACCAAATCGCGCCCGAAAACCCGTGCAAACGGGTCAGGGCAGCGGCGTCCAAACAGGCAGCCTCCACCGCTTCACCGCCCAGCGCACGCACGGCCTGCGCCTGCGCCAGTGCTTGCGCTTGGCTTGGGCCAAGGCACAAAAGCGGCGTGCGAGCAAAGGCCGACAAGCGGTTTGATTCGCCCGTTGGTCCCGGCAAATCGACCACATGGATCGGGTGGCGAGAGGTTTCCTCGGCTGCCAAGGCCTTTTCAACGCTGGCCACCGCACTACTGCCCGCCTCACCCTCCAGCACAGGCGCATCCATGTGCGTAAACCGCACGATATAATCCGGCCCGCCTGCCTTTGGCCCGGTGCCAGAAAGTCCCTCACCGCCAAAGGGTTGGCTGCCAACAACCGCACCGATTTGGTTGCGGTTCACATAGGTGTTGCCCACGTTGATCCGCGCCACCACCCGCTCCACCCGGTCATCAATCCGGCTGTGCAGACCAAAGGTCAGCCCGTACCCCATCGCGTTCACGTCCTCGATCACCTTGTTCAAACCACCCGAACGCCAAGGGGCGATGTGCAACACCGGCCCAAAGATTTCGCGCGGCATATCGGCAATGCCGCGCACGGCGATGACCGTGGGCGGAATGAACGTGCCGCCGTCGGGCACAGTGCCTTCTTTCAATACACGCCCTTCGGCGCGTGCCGCCTCAATATACGCCCGAATATCAGCCTGCGCCTTTGCATCAATGACTGGTCCTACATCGGTGGCCAAATCCCACGGATCGCCCGCCTCCAGGTCATCCATCGCGCCGAACAGCATTTCCTTAACGGTGTCGGCCACATCCTCTTGCAGGTACAAACAGCGCAGCGCCGAACAGCGTTGCCCCGCCGATTGGAAACTGGATGCCAACACATCGCGCACGGCCTGTTCGGGCAGCGCCGTGCTGTCCACGACCATCGCGTTCAGCCCGCCGGTTTCCGCGATCAGCGGGGCGGTGGGCTCCATATGCTCGGCCATGTTCTGGCGAATACGCATCGCCGTGGCGGTTGATCCGGTAAAGCAGACGCCATTCACCCGCGCATCGCCCGTAAGCCCCGCGCCCACAACAGCCCCTTCACCCGGCAGCAATTGCAGCGCGGTGGCAGGCACGCCCGCCTTGTGCAGCAATGCCACGGCAAAACCCGCGATCAACCCGGTTTGTTCGGCGGGTTTTGCCAGCACCGCATTGCCTGCCCCCAAAGCCGCCGCAATTTGACCCGAGAAGATCGCCAGCGGAAAGTTCCAGGGGCTGATGCAGGTAAACACACCGCGCGCCGGCGCTGTCAGCTTTTCCGCCTGATCGGCATAATAGCGCAAGAAATCAACCGCTTCGCGCAACTCGCCCACGGCGTCCAGCAAGGTTTTACCCGCCTCCCGTGCCAAAAGTGCAAAGATTGGCCCGAACTCGGCTTCATAAAGGTCAGCCGCACGGCGCAACACTTCGGCGCGCTGCGCAGGGGCCGCATCCCAAGGGGTCGCCGCCGCAAGTGCGGTTTCCACATCAGGGGCTGACGCAGGCAGTACATGCCCGACCAAAGCCCCCGTTGCCGGGTTGTTCACCGCCCAGCGTTTGCCACCTGCAACCGACCCGGCCAGCATTGGCCGCGCCTCAAACAGCGTGTTCATATGCGGCCCGCGCGCATCTTCAATCGCGGCCAGATCGCCAGCATCGGTCAAATCCCAACCTTGTGAGTTTTCCCGCTTGCCAAACAGCCGTGGCGGCGTGCGCAGGATGTGGCTTTCAATCGGGGTCATCGCCTCCATCGCGTCCATCGGACAGGCAGCAACCACTTCTGGCGGCACCGTCTCATCCACGATCTGGTTCACAAAGCTGCTGTTGGCACCGTTTTCCAGCAAGCGGCGCACCAGATAGGCCAGCAAATCGCGGTGCGCCCCCACGGGTGCATAGATCCGGCAGCGTGTGCCTTTGTCGTCCAAAACAATATCATGCAGCCGCTCGCCCATGCCATGCAGGCGCTGGAATTCAAAGCTGCGCTTGTCGGTCGCCATATCCAGAACGGCCGCAACCGTATGGGCGTTATGCGTGGCAAATTGCGGGTAAATCCGGTCGGTCATGCCCAGCAGTTTTTTGGCGCAGGCCATATAGGACACGTCGGTGGATTGTTTGCGGGTGAACACCGGAAAGCTATCAAGCCCCATCACTTGCGCGCGTTTCACCTCGGCGTCCCAATACGCACCCTTGACCAAACGCACCATGATCTTGCGGTCCAGCCGTTCTGCGGTGCCGTAAAGCCAGTCAATCACAGCGCCCGCGCGGCGACCGTAGGCCTGCACAACCACGCCGAACCCGTCCCAGCCTTTCAGCGATTTATCGGCCAAAACCGCCTCAATCACCTGCAAAGACAGCGCAAGGCGGTCGGCCTCTTCGGCGTCGATGTTGAACCCAAGACCTGCCGCTTTGGCCAACCCTGCCAATGCGCGGACACGCGGCACCAACTCGTCCATCACACGTTCACGCTTGGCCACTTCATAGCGGGGGTGCAGTGCCGACAGTTTCACCGAAATACCGGGATTTTCGCGGATATCTTTGGACTTGGCCGCCTTGGCAATCGCGGTGATCGCAGCGGTGTAGGACATGTGATAGCGCCGGGCATCATGTTCGGTCCGCGCCGCCTCACCCAGCATGTCATAGGAATAGGTGAACCCCTTGGCCTCCAACTCGCGCGCCCGTTTCATCGCCCCTTCGATGGTTTCGCCCAAAACGAACTGCTTGCCCATTTCCTTCATCGCACGGCTCACCGCCGT
>CBDTUV010000103.1:0-9072 GCA_965363575.1 uncultured Pseudorhodobacter sp.
CCATCAACTTTTCGGTGCCACGGTGCAAAAGGCCGATATGCGGATCGCAGCGCTCCACAATCTCGCCGTCAAGCTCTAGCACCAGACGCAAAACACCGTGGGCTGCAGGGTGCTGCGGGCCGAAGTTCAAGTTGAAATTGCGGATCTTTTGTTCGCCTGTCAGCGCGTCGTCAAAACCACCGTCCATCATAGTCCCTCACCCATGGTCTTGCGCCAATTCGCCGGGATATCCGGGTAGTGGCGGGCGACAAAGTCATATTGCGGGCGCAGCAAAGCGCGCGCGGCGTCGTATTGTGCAGGGGCCATCGCCAAAACCGGGCCAACATGCACCGGCTGCTCGAAATTGGCCCCTTTATAGGCAATGCCCAGAAAGGCGCAGATGCGTGATATGCCCGCAGGAGTCAGCATCTCTTCCATGAACATAATCAACAGCTTGGACGGATCAACGGCCGCATTCAGCCGTTCAATCGCGCCTTGGTAGTCACCGCGTTCGGTCATCGAGCTTTTAACCCCGCCCAGCACCCGTTCCATCGTGGCCTTACAGGCCGCCGCCATATCGCGGGCCGCAGAACCCGTGCGGCGTTCAATCATACGCACGTGGCTCCACAACCGGTCCACAGGGTCGCGCATCAGATAGATAAAGCGCGTGTCGGATGACAGTTTTGCCATTTCTTTCAAACGCTTGACCGGCAGCAATGCATAGGACGGCGTGATATCAGCGACCAGCGCATGTTTGTCCATGCCCCAAGTCAAATACGCCAGATAATTGGCCGTGTTTTCCGCCCGGTTTTTCAGCACCCGATTCCAGTGCTTTACATCTTCCATCTTGGCCGAGGTGCGGCGCTGCGCGTTGCCCTTGGCACCCGCAAGCCTGTCCCGCAACCGTGCGGCTTTGTTGCGGTGCAAGGCGATTTGCTGCTGAAACGCACCCGTTTCCAGCGTGTCAAAATAGTGCAGCTCTTTGATAGAGCGGACATGACACTCTGGGTGGTCGGACAAATACTCAAAAAGCCAGCTGGTGCCGGATTTGGTTGCCCCCACGCAAAACATGATGGTCGGTTCTTGCGTCACGCCGCTTAACCCTTGGCCTTGTCGTCGCCCGGCAGCACATATTGCGCACCTTCCCATGGCGACATGAAATCAAACTGGCGGTATTCCTGAACCAGCTTTACCGGTTCATAAATCACGCGCTTTTGCACCTCGTCATAGCGCACTTCGGTATAGCCCGTGGTTGGAAAATCCTTGCGCAACGGATGGCCGCGAAAGCCATAGTCGGTCAGGATGCGGCGCAAATCGGGGTGGCCCGAGAACAAAATCCCGAACATATCAAAGATTTCACGCTCAAACCAATTGGCCGATGGGTGGACGGATGTCAGCGACGGCACCATCTCATCCTCGCGGATAGCAGCTTTCAGGCGGATGCGGTGGTTTTGGTACATCGACAAAAAGTGGTAGACGACATCAAAACGCCCGTTTGCGCGTTCGGGGTGATCTATCGCTGTGATGTCAACAAGGCTGGAAAAGCGACAGCTTGGTTCGGTTTTCAGGAAATCGACAAAGCCTACCAAATAGCTGGGGCTTACAGAAACCGTCAACTCACCATGCGTGATGGCTGTGGACACAACGGCATCGGGATGGCGCAGTTCCAGCAAGGCGGCAAGTTCGATCAGGGCTTCGGTCATGTCACGTCTCCCTTAACGCACCAATGTGCCGGTACGGCGAATTTTGCGCTGCAATTGCAAGATACCGTACAGCAACGCCTCAGCAGTCGGCGGGCAACCCGGCACGTAAATATCGACCGGTACAATCCGGTCACAGCCACGCACCACAGAATAACTATAGTGGTAATAGCCACCGCCATTGGCGCAAGAGCCCATAGAGATCACGTAGCGCGGCTCTGGCATCTGGTCGTAAACCTTGCGCAGGGCTGGGGCCATTTTATTGGTCAGCGTGCCTGCCACGATCATCACATCCGACTGGCGCGGTGACGCGCGCGGCGCAAAGCCAAAGCGTTCCGCGTCATAGCGTGGCATCGCGACATGCATCATTTCCACCGCGCAGCAGGCCAGACCAAAGGTCATCCAGTGCAACGAGCCTGTGCGCGCCCAGTTGATGATATCTTCGGTTGAGGTCAGCAAGAACCCTTTGTCCTGCAGCTCGGCATTCAGCACTTGGGTTGACACCTCAAGGTCTGCGCCTGCGGTATTGGCTCCAGCCATCACTCCCATTCGAGCGCCCCCTTCTTCCATTCATAAGCAAAGCCAACGGTCAGAACCGCCAAGAACACCATCATCGACCAAAACGCCGCCATCGAAATTTCACCAAAGGCCACGGCCCATGGGAACAAAAACGCGACTTCCAGATCAAAGATGATGAAAAGGATCGAGACGAGGTAAAACCGTATATCAAATTTCATGCGCGCATCATCAAACGCGTTGAACCCGCATTCGTAGGCCGACACTTTTTCCGGGTCAGGGTTGCGCACAGCCAGCACAACAGCGGCCAGAATCAGCACCAGCCCAAGGCCAATGGCAATTGCCAAAAAGATGATTATGGGCAGGTATTCCCGGAGAAGGTGGTCCACGAAGATGCTCCTAGCGCTGGCGACATGCAGGTTTCCACCCCAAGGGGGCAGAGGACTCTCTTGATCTCATCTACTCCTCCCCCCCGCCGGGGTCAACCGAGGCAGGCGCTAAATCCTGCGCTTTGGGCCAAGCAAATGCATGAAAACCCATATGCGTGCCGCATTGCAGAAAAGCTGCGCGTTTTTCAGGTGTTGAAACCGCTTACCGCGCCCAATCCGGCTTTTCTTTTGCAAAGAAAGCGTTAATCCCCGCCGCCGCCTCGGGGCTTTCCCAGCGGGTCACAAGGGCTGCTATGCTGGCCTCAATATCGGCGTCCGTTGGCAAGGGTTGCAAGGTGCGAATAAGGGCTTTTGCCTCGGCTACAGCCCCCGGCGCGCAGGACAAATAGGGCGCCACCTCGGCCTCAATCGCGCCGTCCATCTCACCGATTGGGGCGATGCGGGCCAAAAGGTTCAACTGCACCGCCTCATCTGCGCCAAAAATCCGGGCCGAGGCAAAGACGCGGCGCGCATTGGCCGCCCCCATCCGTGCCACGACATAGGGGCCAATCGTCGCAGGGATCAGGCCAAGCCGGGTTTCGGTAAGGCCAAAGCGGGCCTCAGGCACGCCAATCGCCACATCACAGACCGACATCAGGCCAATGCCGCCGCCATAAGCTTGGCCTTGCACCCGGCCAATCAACGGTTTGGGAAGGGTGTTCAGCGCGGCCAGCATCATCGCCAGCTTGCGCGCCTCGGCGGCGCGGGTGGGGCCATCGGCGGCCATTTGGTCTTGCATCCACGCCAAATCACCGCCTGCGCAGAAACTGTCACCATCGGCGGCCAGAATGACCACCCGCACGCTTGGGTTTGTGGCCAGTGCCTGTGCTGCCTGCGTGATTTCCGCAATCATCTGTGCCGACATGGCGTTGCGCTTTTCCGGACGCGCCAGCGTAAGGGTGGCCACCCCGCGCGGATCGGTTGTCAGGCGAAGGGTGTCATAATTCATTGGTCAGTCTTTCTTTCCCAAAGGGCTGCGCATGGACCCAGCCAGCGTTGCCGCTTTTTGTACCACGGTCCTATCCAAGCCCGTTGCATAGCCATTTGCTGCCAAATACGCCGCGACCCGTTCCGTCGCGACATTGCCCGCCGCGCCCGGCGCATAGGGGCAACCGCCCAAGCCCCCCACTGCGGCATCAAACACCCGCAGTCCACGCGCCAAGGATGCACCGATATTATCCAGCGCGCGGCCATTGGTATCGTGGTAATGCCCGGCCAAGCGCTGCGCGGGCAGTTCATCCAGAACCGCAGCCAGCATCACATCAATACGGTCGGGCGTGGCGTGGCCGATGGTGTCACCCAAACTGACCTCATGACAACCCAGATCGCGCAGGGCTGCCACGGTTTTGGCCACGTCTTGCGGTGCGATCGGCCCATCATAAGGGCAATCGGTGACACAAGAAACATAGCCCCGAAGCCGCACCCCATCGCGCCGCGCCGCCGCCGCCACCGGGGCAAAGCGCGCCAAGCTTTCGGCAATCGTCGCATTCAGATTGGCGCGCGAAAACCCCTCGGACGCCGAACCAAAGATCGCCACCTCATCCGCGCCAGCCAGTTTGGCAGCGTTGTATCCCTGCATATTGGGGGTCAGGGCGGCATAGATCACCCCCGGCGCGCGTTTGATAGCGCGCATCACATCGGCACTATCCGCCATTTGCGGCACCCATTTGGGCGACACGAAACTCGCCACCTCTATCCGCCGAAACCCGGCAGTGGACAAAAGGTCAATCAGCGCAATTTTTTGCGCAAGCGGGATGATCGAGGTTTCATTTTGCAACCCATCGCGGGGGCCAACCTCGTATATTTCAACGTAATCCATCACTTACACATCCGGGATTGGGAAAAATGGGTCAAATGCAGCATCAGATCACCATCGCGCTCATAGCCTCTGCACGGCGTAAAATAGGCCAAAGGGTTGCGCGACTGGATGCAAGGCAATCAAGCATCCTCTTCAAGCAAAATCAGCGCCGCCCCCGCTTCCACCTGATCACCGGCAGAGGCCAGCACTTCGGCCACCACCCCATCACGAGCGGCGGTAAGCGTATGTTCCATCTTCATCGCCTCCAGCACCGCCAAGCGGTCGCCTGCGACAACGGCTTGGCCTGCAGTCACAAACACCGCTTTTACCAGCCCCGGCATGGGCGACAGTGTGGCATTGCCCGCCCCTGCCCCCGCCGCATCACGGGCCAAAGGATCAACTGGGGTAAAAGAAAAAGTTCCAATGTCTGCAAAGACATAGATCGCCGTGGCGGTTTGGGTGACAGGCATCCGAGGCGCGCCCTCTACCTGCCACACGCCGCCTTGGCGTTCGGCTACAAGCACGGCACCGTCCAGCGTCACCCGCGCTTGGTTTGGACCCAAGGGTTCAACAGTGGCGCGCAAAACCTCGCCTTGATGCATCACGCCAAGACTGTGGCGCAGCGGCGCCCATTGCGTAAAGCCTGCAAGCGGATCATCCGACACTTTGGCCGCCGTCAGAATGGCGAGGGCTTTGACCGCGTCTGATGCAGCGGGGCTATGGGTTAGTTCTGCCAAATCCCGCTCAATCAACCCGGTATCCACATCGCCTTTGGCAAAGCCCGCGTGCCGCGCCAATGCGCCCAAAAAGGCAAGGTTGGTCACAGACCCAGCTACTTGGGTCTGGGCCAAGGCGCGGGAAAGCTGCGACAGAGCCACTGCCCGCGTGGGGCCGTGCACGATGATCTTGGCAATCATCGGGTCGTACCACGGGCTGATCACATCACCGGGCCGCACGCCACTATCGGCCCGCGCACCGGGCGGAAAGCACAGATGATCCAGCCTGCCCGTGGCGGGTAGAAACCCAGCAGGTACATCCTCGGCGTAAAGCCGCGCTTCAAACGCATGACCGGTGATGGTCAGGTCTTCTTGGCGCAAGGGCAGGCTTTCGCCGCTGGCCACGCGCAGTTGCCATTCGACCAAATCGACACCGGTGATCGCCTCGGTCACGGGGTGCTCGACTTGCAAGCGGGTGTTCATTTCCATGAACCAAAAGCGATCAACCCGCAGCCCGTCACTGGCATCGACGATAAATTCGATGGTGCCAGCGCCTTTGTAGCCGATGGCGCGCGCAGCCTTTACGGCGGCATCCCCCATGGCCTTGCGCATGGCGGGCGGCATATCGGGGGCCGGGGCTTCCTCTATCACCTTTTGGTGGCGGCGTTGCAGGCTGCAATCACGTTCAAACAGATGGACGGCGTCTGTGCCATCGCCAAACACCTGTACCTCTATATGGCGCGGTTTTTCGACGTATTTTTCGATCAGCACCGCATCATTGCCAAAGGCGGTTGCCGCCTCGCCCTTTGCGCTTGCCAGTGCATCGGCAAAATCGGCAGGTTTTGTGACCTTGCGCATGCCTTTGCCGCCACCACCAGCCACGGCTTTAATAAGCACAGGATAGCTGATTTTATCGGCCTCAAGCGCCAGTTGCGCAGGGTCTTGGTTCTCACCCAGATACCCCGGAACCACCGGCACACCCGCCGCTTGCATCAGCTTTTTGGCCGCGTCCTTCAGGCCCATCGCCCGGATCGCCTGCGCCGAGGGACCAATGAAGGTAAGGCCCGCCGCCGCGACCGCATCTACGAAATCAGGATTTTCGGAAAGGAAGCCATAGCCGGGATGAATGGCCTGCGCCCCCGTGGCCTGTGCTGCGGCGATAATCGCATCCCCGCGCAAATAGCTGTCACGCGGTGCTGGGCCGCCGATATGCACAGCCTCATCGGCCATTGCCACATGCTTGGCCCCGCGGTCAGCGTCCGAATAGACCGCCACCGTTGCCACACCGAGTTTGCGGGCGGTTTCCATGATCCGACAAGCGATTTCGCCGCGATTGGCGATGAGGATTTTTTGAAACATTGGGCGTTTCCCTTGTTGCAGGCGCTGGGGGTTTCACACCCCCAGACCCCCGTGGGATATTTGTGAACAGAAAAAGTTACATTCGGAAGATGCCGAATTTTGTAGGCTCGATCGGGGCGTTGAGGGCAGCGGTGAGCGAGAGCGACAGGATTTGACGGGTTTTTCGGGGATCAATAATGCCGTCATCCCAAAGGCGCGCCGAGGCATAGAGCGGGTGGGATTGTTCCTCAAACATGTCGATGGTGGGCTGTTTGAAGGCGGCTTCTTCATCGGCCGACCATGTGCCGCCTTTGCGCTCGATGCCGTCGCGTTTGACCGAGGCCAAAACGCCTGCGGCTTGTGCGCCGCCCATGACGGAAATGCGGCTGTTGGGCCATGACCACAGGAATCGTGGCGAATAGGCGCGCCCTGCCATACCGTAATTTCCGGCCCCGAACGAGCCGCCGACCAGCATAGTGATCTTTGGCACATTTGTCGTTGCAACTGCGGTGACCAATTTGGCCCCATGCCGCGCAATCCCTTCAGATTCGTATTTACGACCAACCATGAAGCCCGTGATATTTTGCAAGAAAACCAGCGGGATATTGCGTTGACTGCACAGTTCCACGAAATGCGCACCTTTGACCGCCGACTCGGAAAACAAGACGCCATTGTTGGCGATTATACCTGCCGGGCAACCGTTGATATGGGCAAAGCCCGTGACCAGCGTTTCGCCAAACCGCGCCTTGAATTCATCAAAGCGTGATCCGTCAACGACGCGCGCAATCACCTCACGGATATCATAAGGCGTGCGCAGATCGGGGGGGACGAGGCCAAGGATATCTTCGGGGTCATAGGCGGGGTCTTCGGGCGTTTGCCATTGCACTGAGGCAGGTTTCGCGCGGTTCAGATTGCCCACGGCCCGGCGCGCAAGGGCCAATGCGTGGGTGTCATCCTCGGCCAGATAATCGGCCACGCCCGACAATCGGGTGTGCACATCGCCGCCGCCAAGGTCTTCGGCGCTGACCACCTCGCCCGTGGCGGCCTTGACCAAGGGGGGGCCGGCCAGAAAGATCGTGCCTTGGTCGCGCACGATGATCGTGACATCCGACATGGCAGGCACATAAGCCCCGCCTGCGGTGCAAGACCCCATGACCACAGCGATTTGCGGAATACCCTTGGCCGACATGCGGGCTTGGTTATAAAAAATCCGGCCGAAATGATCGCGGTCGGGGAACACCTCATCCTGATTGGGCAGGTTCGCACCACCACTGTCCACAAGGTAGACGCAAGGCAGGTGGTTTTCTTCAGCAATCTCTTGGGCGCGCAAGTGCTTTTTGACGGTCATCGGGTAATAGGTGCCACCCTTTACCGTGGCATCATTACAAACCACCATCACATCGATGCCCATCACACGCCCGACGCCAGCGATCACCCCTGCGCCGGGGGCATCACCATTATAAAGGCCATGCGCCGCAGTGGCGCCAATTTCCAGAAAGGGCGAGCCGGGATCGAGCAGGTTTGCGACCCGTTCGCGCGGCGGCATCTTACCGCGAGAGATGTGGCGGGCGAGGGATTTCTCGCCGCCCCCGGCTGCGGCCAGATGGGCGGCCTCGGCTATCGTTGCAAGCATCGCTTCATGGGCCGCACGGTTGGTGCGGGCCGTTTCGGAATTGGGCAGGAAGGTACTGTTAAGTTTCACGCCAACACCTCACGCCCGATCAGCATCCGTCGGATCTCACTGGTCCCTGCCCCGATTTCCATCAACTTAGCATCTCGGAACAGGCGCGACACCGCGCTATCGGCCAAAAACCCTGCCCCACCCAAGGCTTGCACGGCTTGGTGTGCCTGCACCATCGCTTGTTCAGACGCGTACAGCACACAGGCGGCGGCATCGGCGCGGGTGACCTGCCCCCGATCACAGGCGCGCGCCACCTCATAGGTATAGGCGCGGGCGGAGTTCATGGCGGTGTACATATCGGCCACCTTGCCTTGCATCAGCTGGAAATTCCCGATGGGCTGGCCGAATTGTTCGCGGGTTTGCAGGTATGGCACCACCTCATCCAAGCAGGCCGCCATAATCCCGGTGCCAATGCCCGACAGCACCACACGTTCATAATCCAAGCCTGACATCAGGACGCGCACGCCTTTGCCTTCGACCCCCAACACGTTTTCAAACGGCACTTCGACATTGTCGAAAATCAGCTCGGCGGTGTTGGACCCGCGCATCCCCAGCTTGTCAAAATGCGGGCTGGTCGAAAAGCCTTTCATCGACTTTTCAATGATAAAGGCGGTCAGACCTTTGGACCCGGCTTCGGGGTCGGTCTTGGCATAGACCACCAGAGTGTCGGCATCCGGGCCATTGGTGATCCAGTATTTATTACCGTTCAAGGTGTAATAGCCGTTCTTTTTCTCGGCGCGCAGTTTCATGGAAACAACGTCCGACCCAGCGCCCGCCTCAGACATCGCCAGCGCCCCGACCGACCGCCCCGAAATCAACCCCGGCAGGTATTTGGCCTTTTGGGCCGCCGTGCCGTTCAGCTTGATCTGGTTCACGCACAGGTTGGAATGCGCACCATAAGACAGGGAAACCGATG
>CBDTUV010000104.1:0-8999 GCA_965363575.1 uncultured Pseudorhodobacter sp.
GGCGCGGTGGGGGCCGGTTGTGCCGGTTCGGTTTGCGCAGGTTCGGTTTGGGCGGGGTCGGTTTGGGCGGGGTCGGTTTGGGCGGGAGGCGGTGTCGCCAGCCGTTCGTTGATCCGTTCAATGGCGGGTTGAGTGATATCAACGCGGTCAAGGCTCAGGATCACCGAGCCTTGATTAACAAGCATCACGGCGCCCATTTCTTGCATCAGTTCGGCCAAAATCGGTACGACTGTCTCAAAGAACTTTTGCTGATCCGCCTCGCGTTGGCGCTTAAGATCGCGGTCTTTTGCACCCCAGGCATTGCGGATCTTCTCAACTTTTTCGTCAAATGCCGCAGCGATTGGCATGAATTCTGCAGGCGACAGGGTGGACCGGCGCTGGGTCAACATCCGCTCTTCAATTTCCAGGTCCGACTCAATTTTACGTATTTCGGCCTGCAAACTACGCGAGTCGGCCTCAAGCCGCAAAAGAGAGTCTTTGCCAAACTCCGAATCTTCAAACAGACGTTGCTGATTGAGCGTCAAAACCGGCGATTGAAAGACTTGCGGCGGGGCGGCCTGCTGCGCATTGGCAACAACCGCCCCGCCTGCGGATGCAAGCGCCAAACAGGACGCTACTGCAAACCGCCCAAGCATCAGAACTTTGACGAAATGGTCAGGTCAAATTTGCGTTCTTTGTCATAGGTTTGCTTTTTGACCGCCCGCGAGAAGTTAAAACGCAGCGGGCCAATCGGCGTATCCCAGAACAATGACACACCCACGGCGGCACGCAGGTTCGCACTGTCATCCACAAGGTTTGCACCTGCCGGACCGCCATTCACGTTATCAAGGCTCCAGACAGACCCAACGTCAACAAATGCACCGCCTTTGATCTTGTACTCATCTGGCAAACCGATTGGAAACTCAGCCTCCAACCGTGCAACCGCAAACATGTTGCCGCCCAAAGCATCCTGATTAACCGCGAGCAGGTCGCGCGGGCCAAGACCGTTGCCTTCAAAACCACGGATTTTGCCAGAGCCAAAGAAGCGTTCGGTCACGCGCGAATTGCCTTTGACCATATTGATCATCCCGCCTTCAAACACAGCGCGCACAGTCACGTCATCATTCATCACCCGGCGTTCCGCCAAGGCCAGACCATTGGTCAAGATATAGCGGGAATCACCGCCAAGCCCGGCGAAATCTTGTGAGAAGCGCAACAAAAGGCCGCCATCCGGATTGATGCCAGAACTGCGCGTGTCATATTCAAACGCATACCCGACCGACGAGGCAAACTGCGCACCAACCAACTCTTCGTCTTTCAAAATCTTCGAAGAATTTGCATCCACACTCCGAACCGCTGTCTCGGCCAGCTTGTAGTTCAATTGCAAACGGCTGCTTTCACCGACAGGGAAGCCAATGCCGAAACCGATAGAGGCATTGCGCGTGTTGTAAAAAGAGTTGTCGTAATTGGTTTCAGCATAGTCAATGCCAACGGAAAACGACAAATCGCGCCCCAAGAACGCTGGTTCGATAAAGGACAAGCTGCCACTTTTGGAGTCCGCCGCCGTTTCAAGCGACGCGCCAACGGTTTGACCCCGGCCCAAGAAGTTGGTTTCGGTAAAACCACCGCTAAAACCGATGCCAGAATCTGCACCATAGGTCGCGCCAAAGGTCAGTGAGCCTGTGGGTTGCTCTTCGACATCGACGTTAACGATGACCTGATCGGCGGCGCTGCCTTGCTCGGCCTCGACCTTGGCATCCTTAAAGAAACCAAGCGCGCGGATACGTTCAGCGGCACGGCGCACTTCGCGCGGGTTAAAGGGGTCACCTTCTGCTGCGCGGAATTCGCGGCGAATAACCTCATCCAAGGTCGTGGTATTGCCTTCGATATCAATACGTTCCACGAAAATTCGTGGGCCGTTTGTGATCGCAAATTCAATATCCAGCGACTGATCACGCTCATTACGGGTGATACGCGGTTCAATCGACACAAAGTTAAGCGATTTTTTCAAGGCAAGGTTTTCAAGCCGTGCGATATTGCTTTCGATAATCGTGGGCGAATAGGTCACCCCCGACCGCAATTTCAAAATCTTATCAAACTCTTCTGCATCCACGCCGTCAATCTCGGACACTGTGGTTACATTGCCGATTTTGAATTTCTGGCCTTCGCGCACGGTAAAGGTTACGAAAAACCCGTCGCGTTCGCGGGTCACTTCACCCACCGCGTCCAAAACCTGAAAATCAACATAGCCGCGCGCCAGATAGAAATCCTTTAGCAACTGCTTGTCGAATTCGATCCGGTCAGCGATGAAGGTGTCGGACTGAATGAAAGTGCGGAAAATCCCGGCTTGTTTGGTGGCCAGCACTTGGCGCAAACGGCGGTCGGTAAAGGCGCGGTTTCCGTTAAAGCTCAGACGCTCCACCTCAACCACCTGGCCTTCGCGGATGTCAAACACCAGATCAACGCGGTTGTCGGCGCGACGAATGATTTTAGGATCAACGGTCGCGGCAATCCGGCCTTGTTCTTGATAAGCCTTAGTAATTTCGGCGGCATCCGCCTCGGCTTGCGCAGGCGAGAACACGCGGCGCGACTGTGATTTCACAATTTTGGCCAAAGCATCATCTTTGATGCGCTTGTTGCCTTCAAAGTTGATGATGTTGATCGTCGGGAATTCACGGACCGTGATTACCAGCGTGTTGCCCTTTGGCACCACCTGCACGTCCTCAAACAGGCCCGCGTCGGTGATCCGCTGAACCGCATCGTTCAATTGGCCTGCCGACACCGCTTGGCCGCGACCGATTCCTGCATAGGACAAGATGGTTGCTGCATCAACGCGCTGGTTGCCCTCAACTTGCACGTTCGAAAACTGATAAGTTTGCGCCTCTGCCTGCCAAGCGGTACCCAAACAAGCCATTGAGACGATTACAGAAACCGAAACGATGGCCGTGTGACGCTTAACCCGGCGCAAGATGTTGCGGGACATGGAAACCCGATCCGCAATATACATTGTTCTGCCCCATAAAATAATCCTGTTGACCCTGACTAGCGGGAATGGATCATCTTGTCAAAAGGGCAGCGCTGGGAATTGTTTAGTTGTGGCACATTGCACGCGGTTTAGCGTTAAGGGTGCAAAATTACATGGCCCAAGAATGCGCCTGCCAAAAGGCCCACGACAATGGTGCCTGCGCTGAAAAGATGATCCCAGTTAAGGTTCAAAAGCAGCGAAATGCCCCGATATCCTTTTACAACCGTTTGCATCTTGTTCACCTGTCATTAACATCCTTCATTCTATGGTTAGCCATAGAATGTGGCACCAATTGGGCAAAGCCTAAGCGACGTTAGAAAAGAGTTAACAAAACGGTCTTGCCTAGGGGCAAAACAGGTCATTGCCGACGGCAAACACCATAAGCGACAGCAACAGCGCCAAGCCGACCATCATAAGCCCGCGCAAGGCGCGATCAGAGGGTGGCTTGCCAGTCACCGCCTCATAGGCGTGAAACACCAAGTGACCGCCATCAAGCACGGGAATTGGGAACAGGTTCATCAACCCTACCGCCGTCGATAGGCCTGCAATCATCATCATGAAGGTCAGCCCTCCTGCCGATGCCGCTGCCGAAGAGGTGCGCGCAATGCCGATAGGGCCACGCAGGTTGCACGATGAAATCGCGCCCGAAACTATATGCCCCAGCCCAGACAGGCTGGTGGTGATCAGGTTCCAAGTGCGTTCGACGCTGATGGACAGGGTTTCAAGCGGGCCGGGGGTGTAGACTTGCGGGGAAAACATCAGCCCTTCGCCAAGCCCGATGAGAAAGCGTTCTTCAAACCCGCCATCGGCCAAAGGGCTGGTGGTCATGCGGGGCGTGAGGATGGTGTTAAATTCGGTGCCTTGTTGTTGGTCGGCGCCCTGCCCTTCGGCAATGCTTGGCCGCCAAACCTTCAACGAAAGCTCGGCATCTTTGGTTTTTTTGACAATGGTGACAAGGTCATTAAAGGCGCTGACCGGCTGGTCGTTAATCGCAAGGATAACATCGCCTTCGGTCAGGCCTGCGTCTTGGGCCGCCGATTCCAACGCGATAGACCCGATCAGTGCGGGAAACGGATAAGGGCCAGGAATGGTGACGTCGCGGCCATCGCGGGCCAAGGTATAGTCGATGACGGGTTGGGACGGCAGATCGCGGGCGGCGGTGAAAAACGCTTGCAAATCGGGGGTTGCAACGCCGTTCACTGCCAAAATCTCATCCCCGGCGCGTAAGGTTTGGCTGTTGTTGGGCAAGGGTTTCGCCGCCCCCACCACAGCGCGGTCGATGGCCACGCCGAAATACAGGATGATCGCGCAGTAAATCAGGATGGTCAGGATAAAGTTGAACACCGGACCTGCCAAAACGGTGGCCGCGCGTGCCCAAAGCGGCGCGCCGTGCATCGTGTGGCGGCGATCTGCGTCTGAAAGCTGCGAAATCGCCTCGCCATCCTTGCCCGATGCTGCATCGCTGTCGCCCAGAAATTTCACAAACCCGCCAAAGGGCACGGCGGCCACCTGCCAGCGCGTACCGCGTTTGTCCACGCGCGAGAATAGCACGGGCCCAAAGCCCAGACTGAACACCTCGGCATGAATTCCGGTCCAGCGGCCGACGATATAATGGCCATATTCATGCACGGCCACGATAATCGACAAGGCAATCACAAAGGCGGCAAACGTCCATGCGAAATTGCCGAAGGACGGGATCAGGTTCAAAAATTCCACGGTTACTTAGTTCCTTGCTGCCGAGATGTAACCGCTTCGGTGGCGGTCTTACGTGCCAAATGGTCCATATTCAGGACATCCTCAAGAGTGGTCGCGGCAATTTGAAGGCTATTTTGGCGCGAAAGGCGGGCAAGCGTATCCTCTACCACCTCGGCCATCGCCAAAAACGGCAAATTGCCCGCGATAAAATGGTCGAGAGCGATTTCTTTGGCGGCATTGAACGCAGCGCCCGACAGGCCGCGCATTTCCATCACATCACGCGCAAGGCGCAAGGCGGGAAAGCGCAGCGGATCAGGCGCCTCAAAATTCAGACTGGCCAGGCGTGCAAGATCAAGCCGTTCCACCGGCACATCGCCCCTGTGCGGCCAATGCAGCGCATAGCCAATGGCGTGGCGCATATCGGCCGGACCCAAATGCGCCATAATGCCCCCGTCACTAAAACCAATCAGCGCGTGGATGATCGATTGCGGGTGGGTAATTACCTCTATCTGGTTGGGTGAAAAATCAAAAAACTCTCTTGTTTCAATCAGTTCCAAGGCTTTGTTAAACATAGAGGCGGAATCGATGGAAATGCGCTGACCCATCGACCAATTGGGGTGGGCAACCGCCTGCGCAAGCGTGATCGCTTGCATTTGCGCATAGGTGAACGTGCGGAACGGCCCGCCCGACGCGGTGATGATCACCCGCTCTACCGCAGCCTTATCTTCACCCGCCAGTGCTTGGAACACTGCCGAATGTTCACTATCAACCGGCAAAATTGTAGCCCCGTATTTGGCGGCGGTTGCCATCAGCAAGGGGCCTGCGGTCACAAGGCTTTCTTTATTGGCCAAGGCCAGCGTGCCGCCGTGGCGCAGCGCGCGCAGACCCGGCACAAGGCCTGCCGCCCCGACAATTGCCGACATGACCCAATCGGCAGGCCTGTCCGCCGCCTCGGCAATGCCGCTGGGGCCAGCGGCGCAGACAGTTTCGGTGCCTGCAAGGGCGGCGCGTAGGTCGGGCAGCAAATCGGGGCAAGCGGTCACAGCGATTTCGGCGTTCAGCGCGCGGGCCATTTCGGCCAGGCGTTTGATGTTTTGCGCGCCCGTCAGAGCCACAGTGCGATAGGACGCAGGGCCACCACCGCGCAGAATTAGGTCAAACGTGCTTTCCCCAATCGACCCAGTCGCACCGAAAATAGAGATGGAGCGCATCGTTCAGCCCCCGACTGGCAGAGGCAAAGCCACGACCAAAGACAACAGCATCACCAGCACCACGGCCCCTGTCATCGCATCGAACCGGTCCATGAAACCGCCATGACCGGGGATCAGGTTTGAGCTGTCCTTGACCCCGGTGCGCCGTTTGATCCAGCTTTCGGCGATATCGCCCATCTGGCCTGCAAAAGACACCATGGGCGACAAGATCACGATACCGATTGGCGCAAGGCCCATGGCCCAAAACAAAAATCCGACGCCGATGGCCCCGGCCCAGCCTGCGACGGTGCCGGACCATGTTTTCTTGGGGCTGATGGCAGGCCAAAACTTGGGGCCGCCAAGGATGCGGCCAGCGAAATAGCCCATCACATCCGATACCACCACGACCGACACGATCCAGACAATCGCTGCTGTGCCAGCATCATCGCGCAAGCTGATCAGGCCAAAGCCTGCAATCATCGCCCCCGCCGCCCAAAGGGCCGAGAGCCTGCGCTCGCGTCGCGGGGTTAGTGCAAAGGCCAAGGCCGGGACCAGCAGCAAAACAGCGCTGTACTCACGCGGCGAAAACAGGGTGATAGCAAGGCAAAACCCACCCAAAACGCCCATAAACGCAGCATTGCGGGTTTGCGGCATGCGACTGGCACGCAGCATGGCAGGCGGGCGCGTCATCGCCCCCAACTCCCACAGCATGCAGGCGGTGAGCAAAATGACCATGACCGAAAACGTCCAGCCACCGACCCAGATTTCCAAGGCCCCCACACTGACCATCACCGCAGCCGACAGCATTCGGGGGCGCAAATCGGCCCAGCGGTTTGGCGTAGAGGTCATGCCGAGACCACCCCGCCATAGCGCCGCTCACGGTTGTCAAAGCGGGCGAGGATGTCGGCCAGTTCTTGCGGGCTGAAATCAGGCCAAAGGGTTGAGGTAAATTCATATTCGGCATAGGCCGATTGCCAGACCAAAAAATTCGAGGTGCGCGTTTCACCTGAGGTGCGGATCACCAAATCCGGATCAGGAATGCCGCCAGTGTCCAATCTTTGCGATATTGCCGCCTCGGTCAGGTCATCCGGGTCAAGCCTACCTTCCGCAACCTCTTGGGCCAAGGCACGGGTGGCGCGCATAATTTCATCGCGACCGCCATAATTGATGGCAACTGTCAGGTTCAAGCGCGAAAAGCCGGCGGTCCGTGCCTCAATCCCCGCCATCAAACGCTGCAACTTGGGGTCAAGCTTGCTGCGATCGCCGATAAAGCGCATCCGCACCCCTTCAGCGGCCATGCGATCTGCCTCGCGCTGGATATAGCGGGCGAAAATAGACATGAGGCCCAACACTTCCTCGGTCGAACGTTTCCAGTTTTCGGTGGAAAACGCATAGATCGTCAGCCATTTGATGCCAAGGTCAGGCGCGCAGGCCACGATTTCCTTGACCCGTTCCGCACCTTTGCGGTGGCCCACCAACCTTGGCCAACCGCGCGCGGTGGCCCAACGCCCATTGCCATCCATAATGATCGCAACATGTTCGACAACTTGCGCCTTTGGCGGTTGGGGGTTTGAAAGAGGAGGAAGCGCTGACACGGGGGGATTGCCCTTACACAAAGGAAAAACGGCTGGCGACAGGTGCCAGCGTCAGACGTGCATGATTTCTTGCTGCTTAGCGTCAAGCGCCTTGTCAACGGCGGCGATGGCCTTGTCGGTCAGCTCTTGCACTGAGGCTTCCCAGAACTTCTGGTCATCTTCCGAGATACCATCAGTCTTGGCTTTTTTGATCTGATCCATCCCATCGCGGCGGATATTGCGGATAGAGACCTTGGCGCTTTCTGCATATTGGCCCGCGACCTTTGTCAGATCACGCCTGCGCTCTTCGTTCAACTCGGGGATCGGCAGCATGATGATGGTGCCGTTCAACTGCGGATTGATCCCAAGACCAGATTCGCGGATCGCTTTTTCGACCTTGCCGACCAGCCCCTTGTCCCAAACATTGACTGTCACCATCCGCGGTTCCGGCACGTTCACGGTCGCGACCTGGTTCAGCGGCGTCATGGAGCCATAGGCATCCACCATGATCGGATCGACCATCGAGGCTGACCCACGCCCGGTGCGCAACGAGCCAAATTCGGTCCGAAGCGAGGCATGCGCCCCATCCATCCGGCGCTCCAGATCATCAGTATCCAACATAAAATCGTCCGACATAATAGCCTCTTAGCACAGTTGTGGCCCGGTTGAGAGCACATTTCAACGCTTTATAGCGCCTCGACCAGCCTAAGTATAGAAGAACACTCCGAGGGTAAAAAAAGGGCAAAACCAAGGCGGTTTTACCCCAATTGGTTAAACAAGCCCTTAGCCGTGAACCTTGGTGTAGGTGCCTTGCCCTGCCAAAATACCGCGAAAGCCCCCCGGTTCATCCAAGGAAAACACAATGATCGGCAAGTTGTTGTCGCGGGCAAGTGCTATGGCCGACGCATCCATGACGCCAAGATGCTTTTGCAGGACCTCATCATAGGTCACGGTGTCATAGCGTTTGGCGTCGGCGTATTTCTTGGGGTCTTTGTCATAGACGCCATCGACCTTGGTGCCTTTGAAAATCGCCTCGCAGGCCATTTCATTGGCGCGCAAGGTGGCTGCGGTATCGGTGGTGAAATAGGGGTTGCCCGTGCCTGCCGCAAAAATGCAAACCCGCTTTTTTTCCAAATGGCGGACGGCGCGGCGGCGGATATAGGGTTCGCAGACCTGATCCATCGGGATCGCAGAAATCACACGGGTGTGGATTTTCAACGCCTCAAGTGCTGCTTGCATCGCCAGCGCGTTCATCACCGTGGCCAGCATCCCCATATAATCGGCCGTCGTGCGCTCCATCCCTTGGGCCGAGCCTTGCAATCCGCGAAAGATATTGCCGCCACCGATGACCATGCAAATCTCTACCCCCATATCATGCACCGACTTCACTTCTTCGGCGATGCGCGCAACGGTGGGCGGGTGCAGGCCGTAGCCTTGATCGCCCATCAACGCCTCGCCCGAGATTTTGAGCATGACACGGCGGTGTGTTGTGGCGGGGGTATCGGCGGGTGTGGCGGAGGTGTGGCGGACATTTTT